>JBKDHA010000217.1:0-8380 GCA_046335555.1 Bacteroidota bacterium | reverse complement strand
CTACAGATAAGAAGAAATTAGCCGCTGAAATTCGAAATCTCAAAATTGATATTCTCATTAACCAGTTGGAGTTAATGAGAAAAACCAAAGGACTTGAAAAGAAGCCCACAGATACCGGTAAAAAGGCAGCGGCAAAAATGGATTTGTGGTTGCAAACGGAGAATTGGAGAAATACAATCAATAAACTAAATAGACTAAAACAAAACAAAGAGGAACCTTTTGATCATTTCGACTACAAATTAGATTTTCCTGAGGTGTTAAATCCTTACCTGGTAAATGGAAATGCTGGTTTTGATATTGTGATTGGTAATCCGCCATATTTTCAATTACGAGAAATCGATGATACATTACAACTTCAGTATAGAGAATCAAGATATTTCGAATATGCAAAAGGTGGAAGATTAAATGTTTTTCAGTTTTTTATACCATTTTCAATTCTACATGCCAAAAACGAGGGAATTATCTGTTTGATAACTCAAAACTCAATTCTTGGAGAGGAGACAGCTTATAGTAATCGTAAGTTTATTTTTGAAAATACAGAGATAATCAGGTTTGATTCCTTTCCTGAAAGAGATAATACAAAAACGAGAGTTTTTGAATCAGTTAAAATGAGTGTTGCTATCTCTTTGTTGAGGAGGAAGCAAATCAACATTAATAACTTCGATGTTTGGGTTTGGAAAGACAAATATATGTCCAACAAAATGGAGCTTAGGACATCTAAAAATGAAATAGCATTACTTTATCCAAGTAATTTAATTATTCCAATAACGTCCCAGCGTGCTCTTGAAATTCTTAAATCTATAAAGAATCATCCTAACCATTATTTTCTTGACAGCTCTGCTGGTGAGGTTGATATGACAAAATTTAAAAATTTATTCAACCTTGACAAAAAGGGAGTTCGAGTTTACACTGGGGCTCAAATACAGAGATACCATACCACAGATAATCCACAGCAAGGAAATATAGTTTACTTAAAAGAAAGTCAAATTCCTAAAACCGGTAAGTTTCGAAATTTAATGAATGAAAGAATTGCTATGCAAAGGATCACAGGAGTAGATTCGTCCATCAGATTAATTGTGACGATTATTCCTGCAGGTACTTTATGTGCAAATTCTTTGAATTTTATTTCCAATTACGATAGAAGAAAATTGAGATATGAACTTGGAATACTAAACTCAAAATTGATTAACGCATACTTCAAGTTCACGAGTACAAACACAAATGTTACAACTACCGAAATTAACTCTATTCCAATCGCTAGCGCTTCTGTTACTGATTCAATACAAATTTCTACAATCGTAAGCTATTTACTTTTTCTGAAAAAACATGGATTCAACTTAAATACAGACCAACTCATGCCCACCTACTTCGAACAAATCGTTGACGGTATGGTGTATGAATTGTATTTCCCTGAGTTGATCAAAAAGCACAAGCGGGAAATCATTCTGCATTTAGGTGAGTTGCCGGAGTTTACCGACAAAATGAGTGACGAGCAGAAAATGAAAATCTGCAAAACGGTTTTCAATCGCTTGAATGAAAGAGACCATCCTGTAAGAGTGAATTTGTTCTACATGAATTCCATTCCAGAAATCGCAATCATCGAAGGCAAGAATGAGAATAACTGATATTAAAATAAACAACTACCGGGCTTTCTATGGCGAGCACCACATCCAGTTAGACAAGGATGGAAAGAATCTGATGCTTTACGGAGAAAACGGAAGCGGTAAAAGTTCACTATTTACCGCAATGAAGGATTTCTTCTTAGCATCGGTAAAGAAGCTACCCGAGCTGGAAGAAAACATCTTTCTCCCGGCATCAAAAAAGAATACTGCCAAAATAGAAGTAACCGTTAAAGAAAAGCCCGACTCCTCAAAAAGCACGTTATTTGAGCTTAACGCAGTTCAAAAGGAAATAGTTAGTGCTGATAAAATACTGATTTCAGATGCGAACAAAATCAAGGGCTTTTTTGATTATCGAAGCTTATTAAGAACGCATCTTGGTCACAATGAAAGCGTTGACCTTTTTAATTTACTTCTTGGAAGCTATGAATACGATGAGCATTATGAGTATAAATTGATTGACCAGGGAATTCTTTTCCATTCAGTTAACAGGTTTACAAATAAGGAAATCGGCAGAGAGTGGGAAGCTGTAGCCGAAGATACATTCAACAATAAACAAACAACACGTCAGCAAAACGCTACAAAAAACTATCTAAATGACAAGTTTAATCCGGGCTTAAAGGAAATTTTGCAATCCATAGAAGCCGACACAAATACTTTTCTGAAATATTTTGGTATAAACATCAATATCAAACTTGAATTCGACAAAGTGGAGTATCACGGCAGACGTGATTTAAGTGGAAAAAATATCAAACTCAAAATTGACTTCTTTACCAAGCATATTCCCAAGCACCAGTTTTTCCTGAATGAAGCAAGGTTAACAGCTTTGGCAATCAGCTTGTATTTGGCATCTGTTAAAGTAAACCCAACAAAAGGTGCATTAAAGATTCTTGTTCTGGACGATTTGCTTATTGGGTTGGACATGAGTAATCGCCTGCCATTGCTTGAAATCCTGAAAAACCACTTCGCAGATGTAAACGAAGACGACCGCTTTCAAATTATCATGACCACATACGACAAAGTATGGTATGAATTGGTAAAAAGTTATTTCGGTGAAGAGCAATGGAAGTTTGTAGAAGTTTATTCAAAGCGGTTGAAAGATGATGATTTTGAAATTCCCATCATCAAGCACGATAACGGCTATTTAGACAGAGCTAAATACTACCTTGCCGAGAAAGACTTTAAGGCATCAGCCGTTTATATCCGAACAGAGTTTGAACGATTGGTTAAAACTATTTGCGACAAGCAGCGCATTCCTGTTACCTACAAGAAAAACCAAAAAGAAGTAACCAGTGACGACTTCTGGACAGCCATTGAATCACAAACCAATCTTGACCCTGCTTTGGTAAAGGAAATCAAGATTCACAGAGGCGTTGTGATGAATCCATTCAGCCATTACGACCTTGAAAAGCCAGAGTTTGAAAAGGAACTGAGTGACACAATTGCATCAGTTGAAAAACTAAAATCAGAGGTTGTCAACATAAAAAAGGACAAATCCATTGACAAATTAGAAAAGGAAGTGGTAAAGCTTAACGGAGAAGTAGAAGCAAAAGAGAAAATCATTGAAGATTTGAGAAATAAACTGAAAGCTAAATGAGCTAACGCAGCAGTCACACACATTTGCAAGCCGCCCAACGCACAGACTAAAGCATACCAAAAATCTATCGCCCCCAACACTCTAAATTTACCATCAGAATATAAACAAAGGACTGCGAGAAAAGCCTCTTAGACATTGTGTACACATTGCAATGACAATTCAGCATAAAAAAACGCTCTACGCACTGCGTAGAGAATTGAGCGTGAAAGACCTTCGTTCAATCATCAATATTGATGAGCCATTAAAAGAACGTTCTACATCGAAATATGTAAACTCGAACGGTGGAGTTCACCAGTCTTGCTAGAACGTATTAACGCTATGCTTATGGTTGCTGTGGTTACGCACAAAGGATTACTTAAAGTTAGCAATACCGACCATTTAAATCTGCCCAAAACAGCTTTTTTAAGCAGTAGCGTTCCGACTACGCTCAACCACCGGCCGGCCGCCCAAATGCCAAAACTTTCTTAATTTTGAATTGATGCTACGGGCTATCCTTATTTTATTGCTTTTGACTCCCGCTCTTGCAAAAGCACAGGTTTACCTTGCTCCAAGCCCAAGTGCAGAAGATTACACTTTTTGTCCCTATGATCAGGCCCAACTACCACTTGCATATCCGTGGTTTAATTCAGGTGGCTACAGTCATCAGAAAATGCAATCGGCTGATGGCGAAATAATATTAAATTTCAAACAAATTGATGCATGAAAGAGAATACTGAAATTAAAATATTCGAACACAAACAAGTACGCACATTTTGGAATGAAAAAGAAGAAAAGTGGTATCTATCTGTAATTGACATTATTAGTACCCTAACAGCAAGTACTATCCCAAAAAGATATTGGTCTGATCTTAAAAAGAAACTCACAAAAGAAGGAAGTCAGTTGTACGAAAAAATCGTACAACTGAAATTTGAAGCGTCAGATGGTAAAAAATATGCAACCGATTGCCTTGAAACACAAGATGTTTTTCGTCTTATACAATCCATTCCTTCACCCAAAGCTGAACCGTTCAAACTTTGGCTCGCACAAGTAGCTAATGAACGATTAGATGAAATGCAAGACCCTGAGTTGAATATAGACAGGGCACTGGAGCAGTATGTAAAGTTGGGATATTCAGAAAACTGGATAAATCAACGGCTAAAAAGTATAGAAATACGTAAAGAGTTAACAGATGAATGGAAAAGTAGAGGATTAAAAGAGGGGCAAGAATTTGCAACCCTAACGGATATTATCACCAAAGCGTGGGCAGACAAAACCACCAAAGAATATAAGATACTCAAAGGTTTAAAGAAAGAAAACCTGCGTGATAATATGACCAACACAGAGCTGATTTTAAATATGTTGGCTGAAGCTTCTACCAAAGATATTTCACAGGCTACAAACCCAAAAGATTTTGAGGAAAGTAAAAAGGTGGCAAAACAAGGCGGAAATGTAGCCAAGGTTGCACTCAAAGAATTGGAATCTAAAACAGGTAAAAAAGTAGTCAGCCCACTCAATGCAAAATCGGTCTTAGAAAATAAGAAATTAAAAGGTAGAAATCGGAAATTTAAAAATGAGTAAGGAATTACAGTATAGAACAAAGACTTTTACATTATCTATTATTAATTTAGTGGAACGAATAGATTATATCGATGACCAAAAGCACTGATGAATCTATTGGTAAGCAGCGCTACTTAGGTAGGAGCAAACTATAACGCGACCAACAGATCAATAAGCGATAGAGCGTTTATTTCAAAAATGAATATTGTATTAGAGAATATAAATGTTGCTTTTGGCTAGAAATCATAAACAAAGTATTGGACAGCCCCCCCTATCTTTACACCATGAAATGGCTCTCCTCTGCCCTGCTCTTTGCGTTCCCGGCTTTGCTGCTGGCGCATCCAAAAGCAACCAATTGCAATGACAATTCAGCACAAAAAAAAACGCGCTACGCACTGCGTAGAGAATTGAGCTAAACAATGAGCAAAGCAATATTCATAAGTTTCAAAAATCATTAAAAAAAGATTTTTTGCGACTAACATAACGAAGAGATTAATAATTCAAAATGAAAATCAATGAATGTAAGGCATACTATTTTAAAGATATTTTTACCGGCATTATTAATATTAATGTTCATACATTTTTTTTCATGCAGAGCCGACGAATACGAGAAGACTTATCCAGGTATTTCTGAATATTATCCTTCTAATGATACATCATTCGTTGGATTATGGAACCTTAAACTATTTGAATTGATTCGACCAGAGAGTCAGTTTGGAAGCTCTGTAAACTACGAGTACACTTATTTAACTACATCTCGATGGATTAGTTTAAATATTAAGAGCGATAGTACTTTTATTGCTTTCGTAGAAGGTAAAAAAGACTCTCTGGCGTTTCAAGGTAACTATAGAGTTAATAGTGACACCTTATATCTAAAATTAAAAGATGATACTACGATTTTTAAAGCTCACATTATCTCATTTTCACCTACTAAGCTAATTATAGTCATGAATTGGGTTAATATGAAAATACTGTATGTTTATGAGCGCAAAATGAAGACCCCAATTAATCTGGGTAATAGTTACAACGGATTACTAAACCCATAAACTAACCACCATATTCCACCACAACACAAAGTATTGGACAGCCCCTCCTATCTTTACACCATGAAATGGCTCTCCTCTGCCCTGCTCTTTGCGTTCCCGGCTTTGCTGCTGGCGCATCCCGAACCCACCAATTACCCGAAAAACTATTTTCAAACACCCATTGACGCGCCCCTGCTGCTGGCCGGAAACTTTGGGGAACTGCGTCCGAATCATTTTCATGCGGGTATTGATATTACCACGCAGGGCAAAGAAGGCATTGCCGTTTTTGCAGCTGCCGAAGGTTATGTTTCGCGCATTCGCATCAGTCCGTTTGGTTACGGGAAAGCGCTTTATGTAACGCATCCAAACGGCTACACAACTGTTTACGGGCATCTTCGCAATTTCAATAAAGACATAGGTATGTATGCCGAGCGCAACCAGTATGAAGTTGAGCTGTTTGAAATAGACATAACCGTTGCGCCCGGTGCATTACCTGTAAAAAAAGGCGAAATAATTGCCCGTTCCGGAAACACCGGCGGCAGCGGAGGTCCGCACCTGCATTTCGAAATACGCGATACAAAAACCGAAGATGCTATAAACCCGCTGCTGTTTGGCTTGCCGGTTGTGGATAAAGTCGCGCCAACCATTGTGCGCGTTGCAATCATTCCGCTTGATATAAATAGCTATGTGAATGGGAAGTCGCAGAAAAAATACATTACCCTGAAGCTGCTCAAAGGTGTTTACGTTCCGGCTACAGCAGCCGATTCAATGCCAACGGTTTCAGGGCGCATTGGTTTTGCGGTTGATGCTTATGACAAAGAATCAACACCGCACGGGAAAAACGGAGTTTACGGAATCCGGCTAAGCATTAATGGTAATGATGTATATGCTCATCGTCTTGAACGCATACCGTTTGAGCATTCGCGCTACATCAATTGCTTTATTCATTACGAAACATATATTAATTCCGGAACATATCTTCAATGCAGTTATCTCCCGCAAAACAATCTGCTGCCAGTTTATGATACTGTTGTAAACAGCGGCAGCTTTCAGCCTCAGCCTTTAAAAACATATAAAATTAATTATATACTTACCGACGCTTACGGCAATAAAGCTACCGCAGTTTTTCGTGTAAAGGGCGAAAAAGAAACTGGCAGGGGCATTATTTTCACACCTCCTATGATTGATATTATTCCGTGGGACAGTGGGGCTGTTTTTGAATCAACCGGAGAATGGCAGCTTGAATTTTTACCACGATCTGTTTATTCATTTACTGAATTAATAACAGCATTTGAAAATAAAAACCCGGCATCGCCTAAAATCACGATTTGCAACCGTAACATAGCTTTGCACAAGCCCTGTACACTAAGCATGGCGGTAAAAAACACCGAAAACATGCTGGCGAAAGCAGTGATCTGTGAACAGGTCATTACCAAACAAAAAACTGTTCGATTTTCAGCGCTTTCAACTACAATGCAAAACGGATATGCAGTTGCTACAGTCAAAAATTTCGGAACTTATCAAGTTAAATACGACACAACAGCGCCAGTAATCCGCACATCAAACTTTGATCTGAAAGGCCAGAAACAAAACAATCTCAGCACGCTGAAAGCATTGCAGTTTACAATTACCGATAATCTTTCGGGCATAAAAACCTACAGAGCTACACTAAACGGCAAATGGGTTATTGCCGACTACGATGCCAAAAATAACCGGCTCACTATTGACCTTGCAAAGCATACCGGCACCGGTAAATGTGCGCTCAGGCTTGAAGTAGCCGATAAATGCGGCAATCAAAGCATTTACCTGAAAGAGTTTACGTTGTAGCCTTAATTTGGGCATAAAATAAATCTTTGCTCCTTTCCGTCTTTGCATGAAATAAAATAGCGCGCAAAGACGCGAAGGCTTCGCATAAAAAGTTCGACCAGTTCATTTCATCTGATTCATCACTAGGAAAGAAAAATGGCAATGAATTTGATTTTGTAAATTATTGAATTGCTACAGGCTTAGCGCCTTTTGAGCTTTTGTCGAAAAAGCGCCTTTGCGCGATTTTTCTTTTTGTATATAGATAATTTCTTTCGATGCGATAAACTAGCAAGTTTTTGTGGAGTTCGGTTTGCTTAGTGCGTGTTTATAAAATTTCACGCGAAGGCGCAAAGACGCGAAGGCTTCGCATAAAAAGTTCGACCAGTTCATTTCATCTGATTCATCACTAGGAAAGAAAAATGGCAATGAATTTGATTTTGTAAATTATTGAATTGCTACAAGCTTAGCGCCTCTGAGCCTTTGCGCGATTTTTCTTTTTGTATATAGATAATTTCTTTCGATGCGATAAACTAGCAAGTTTTTGTGGAGTTCGGTTTGCTTAGTGCGTGTCTATAAAATTTCACGCGAAGACGCTTTGCTTTGGGAATATCTTTCGGTGCGATAAATTAGCAAGTTTTTGTGGAGTTCGATTTTGCTTCCTGTTTTCCGCACTTTTTTGCAACACCCGCCAGAACCCTTGTAAATACTGAAAAGTGTTTTTAAATTGGGTGTTGCAAACTTTTCTGGATGTATGTAAGAAAACTAAAGAATCGCTCTGGAAGCCTTTCAGTACAAGT
>JBKDHA010000216.1:0-6853 GCA_046335555.1 Bacteroidota bacterium | reverse complement strand
GGTAGTCTTTCTTCGATTGAATTTACTGGTGAAAGTTGATCTGTGGGGTTGGTTGGATGATCCCTTCTTCAGACCGCCCGAAAAGGCTGATTCGGCTCAGGTAAGGTTATTCTGAAAATTTATTTTGGACAGCTGTGATTGACACGCTAAGTATGGTTACTTACAGTTATAATAAAAAAGGATTTTTGAGTGAATTGACTGTATGGAAATATAGTGTTGAGTCTCCATACGGTACTTATTATTATAAAGATCAATATGTATTTGGAGATACTATAATTTGGATCGACTATACAGCTAATAAATTTCTTGATTCCTGTCGTGGCTGCTTGCCTCACCCTATAGGTAAAGTCAAAACTAAAAGAACTAATCACGCTGTAATATTTTTAGAATCGATTCATAATAATAATTACAGGATAGTTCATCAATTTCTGAGTTTAGATACCAGTAAAGATATCGACAGGGTAGATTTTTTCTACTTTAATCAGGATAGCATTCTCATAGGAAAATCCAGCTACAAATGCATTGAAACAGGAGATACTTCATTATTCCAGTATCAGGGTGAAACATTCATTCTTCAGGATAGTTCCAAGTGTGAGACGAGGTTTATGTTTTTTAGAAAAATGTATAAAGTGAAATTTACACAGGTTTTTCCAGCTCATCGAAGAACATATACGGAAGAGTACTATGACCTTACAAGCCGGAGTATCATTCCAGATCGATATATGCGTGTTTTTGATCCAATTGAATTCTTTATTAAGGACCAAAAAATAGTTTATATAGAATATAAAACCCCAAATTAACATGAGTCAGACACCATATTTTCCCCCCTTTGGCAAATATACTCCCGGCAGTATATTTTGAAAGCCCTTGATTATGCTCTTCAAGACGGCGTTCATAATTCTCGGTAAAGCCTTTGTAATAACTGTTGTCTTTCAGGCTGCGTATTATATAGACGTAAAAAGGCATAATATTCAATTTAACATAAATGTAACTGTTTAAAACACGAAATCCCCTTCACATGTAGCGAAGAGGATTTCAGCGGTGATGGCCCCCGCAAGAACTGCGGGGATTCGTCCCCGCAAGAACTGCGGGGACGAACCCTCGGTACAGTTTCTCTTCTAGTTATTGGGCATAATTCCGCATTAGGACTTGCTATAAAACACGAAATCCCCTTCACATGTAGCGAAGAGGATTTCAGCGGTGAGGGCCCCCGCAAGAACTGCGGGGACGAACCCTCGGTACAGTTTCTCTTCTACTTGTTAAATATAATTCAGCAAATACTATAAAACACGAAATCCCCTTCACATGTAGCGAAGAGGATTTCAGCGGTGAGGGAGGGATTCGAACCCTCGGTACAGTTTCCCGTACGCATGTTTAGCAAACATGTCCTTTCGGCCTCTCAGGCACCTCACCAATTCGGATAGGTATTTTAAAATTAATAAGAATTACATCCATTACTGGAAGGGCCTAATTCCTATTAATCAATAATATAAAGAACCTAAATGATCAAATTCAGTACTTACTTCTTGATAAAGAAAGCATGATTTCACGGCTTCCCGACAAGCGCGGCAAAGGTAATAAAGTTTTTTTCATTGCACCTATACATTTTCAATATTTTCAATAGCGTTTTTTCTTACAAAAATCAGTTGAGTTTAACTGTGGAACTTATATTTGTATCGATCCTGCAATTAAACAACGAACTTAAACGCTGAACTCAATGTTTCTCTCTCTGTCAAGAAATTACCTGTTACCGCTTTCCTTCCTGGCCGCTGCCTGTGCGGGGCTGGTTTCCTGCAGCGACACACCTGCCGGTAAATTCAAAGATAATGAGAAGGATAAGGACAACGCCCTGGCTGGCGGTGTAAACTTCATTAACCACGCTCCTGCTCCGTGGCAGAAAGACTGGTCGACCCAGAACACCGTAGTTTTTCATTGGCGCGGAGAGCCTGATAATCTGCATCCGACCAACGGAAAATCAGGCGCCCGTCGTTCTGTGTTCGATTACACACAGCGCTTTCTGATTGGCACAGACCTCGAAAAACTGAGTCTGCGCCCCGACCTGATTAAAGAATTGCCCACAATTTCGGCCAATGAGCTTGAATACACCTACGAGCTGCGCGAAGAGCCTACCTGGGATAACGGCGAAAGACTTACTGCCGCAGATGTGCTGTTTACCCTGAAAGCATCACTCTGCCAATACACCAACAATGGTTTTGCCAAACCTTATTTTGAATATATCCGCGAGATGCGAATTGATCCGGCAAATCCACGGAAATTTGTAATTGTAATGTCGCAAAAATACATCCAGAACGTAGCTGTGTTTTCAGATATGGCAATCATGCAAAGCAGTTACCACGACAAGGGCAAGGTGTTTAATAATTACTCGCTGAGCCAGCTTACCAATGCCGATTTTTACAAAACTCCGCATCCGGATCTGGAAGCTTGGGCTAAAGAATTTAACGACAATAAATACGGTCGTGATATTAATAACCTGAACGGACTTGGTGCATATAAAGTAACGGACTGGCAAGACAAACAGTCGCTTGAACTTACACGTAAACCGAACCATTGGACATCAAAGCTCAGTAATGCTACAATTTATGATGCCTCTTTTCCTGAAAAAATCATTTTCCGCATTATTGGTGATGAAGCAGCGATAGCGCTTGAATTTCAGAATCAGAAAATTGATGCTTCATACTGGGTAAGCACGCCCGGCCTTGTAGAG
The DNA here is from genome assembly GCA_046335555.1 of Bacteroidota bacterium. Taxonomy (GTDB): domain Bacteria; phylum Bacteroidota; class Bacteroidia; order Palsa-965; family Palsa-965. The sequence goes on along the minus strand of JBKDHA010000216.1, from coordinate 4,128 downwards.
CTTCGCAAGAAAGCTGATTTTAACCGCAACTATGCTTCAGAGTTTATGCCTAACTACAACTATCAGTATTTAGGTATGAATATGAAACCGCAGGCCGTTAACCGCAAACCATTTTTTGTTGACAAACGTGTGCGCCAGGCAATGGCGATGCTGATTCCGGTTGAGAAAATGAATAACACCTTTTTTGAAGGCAAAGCAAACCGGATGGCTACAATGGTTTCGCCTCTCAAAAAAGATGTAATTAATACCAATCTCAAACCACGCGATCTGGATATTGAAGCTGCGAAGAAGTTGCTGGATGAAGCCGGTTGGAAAGATACCGACGGCGATAATATCCGTGATAAAATGATTGACGGTCAGAAAGTAAAATTCTCTTTTGAATTGACTTACATGACGGGCAGCCCTATTTTCAATGATGTTGTAAAAATGATTACTGATGAAATTCGCAAAGCAGGGGTTGAGGCAAATCCGCGCACTCAGGAGTTTGCGAGATTTTATGAATTGATGGAGCAGCATGATTTCGACATGGCACTTGCCGCGTGGAATGGCTCTTTCTTTGCCGATGATTACAAGCAAATCTGGCACAGCAATTCATGGAATAATAAAGGCTCAAACTTTGTAGGTTTTGGCACTCCCGAATCTGATAAGTTGATCGATGAAATTCGTTCCACTACAAACGATTCGGCTCGCATAGCTAAAGAAAAGCGCCTGCAGGAAATTGTGTATGATGAGCAGCCGTATGTATTCCTGTTCTCGAATGTTGCCAAAGTGGTTATTCACCGCAGATTCGATAACAACAGTATGTATTACGAAAAGCCCGGTATCTGGCTGAGTAATTTGCGGCTCAACAATACAGGCGGAGTAACTACAAAAACCGGACAATAAGCCTCGGAGATCCCGGCAATGCTGAAATATATTTTTCGCCGCATACTTATTTTTATTCCTACACTTTTCATCATTTCGCTGCTTGCGTTTGTGATTAGTGTAAATGCACCGGGCGATCCGGTTGAAGCATTGTTTTCGGGTGGCGAAGGCGGTGGCAGTAATGCCGGTGGTATTAATGAACGGGTTGAACGCGAAAAATCAGCCCTGCGCCACCGCCTTGGCCTTGATCTTCCACTTTTCTACTTTACAATAGGCAGTCTGGCTACGCCGGATACGCTTTACAAAGTGCACGATCAGTCGGAGTCCGCTTCACTCAGCAGGCTCATTAACCGCTACGGAAACTGGCCCGAAATTTCGAACTGGTCGGGAAGCGTGAAGGCACTTCGTTTAATCGCTTTGAAAGCTGTACTGCCTGATACTTCATCAGCTACGGAAGCAGAAGTACAGGCTGCATTAGTGACCAAAAACACCATTACCGAACAAATCAATTCACTTCTAATTACTGATGATCCTGTACAGATAAAATCGAAGCTGGATCAAATCAGTGCGGCATCTGAAGCGAAGTTTTGGCCGTCAAAGTTTGGCTATCTGCTTAGCGAGACAAAGGCCTGCTTTGAGCAGATGAACAACAACACCTCTGTATGGAAAAACTACATTCCGGTAGTCAACTTCTATGGCTATAACCAGTATCACCGCTGGATTTTTGGCGACGGGAACTGGTTGACCGGTAAAGGAGCAATTGATACAGAAGGAGTAATTCGCGGCGATTTTGGGATTTCATACAGCACCAAACAATCAGTTACACGCACCATTAAACGAGCACTTCCGTGGTCGGTTCTGATGACTTTACTTTCTGTTGTGTTTGCATACATCATTAGTCTCCCGATAGGTGTGTATGCCGCTTCCCGCAAAGACTCATTGTTCGACAGGACTTCCTCGGTACTGTTGTTTATGCTGTATTCGCTTCCGCCTTTTTTCATGGGAACGCTGTTACTGCTGCTGTTTGCCAACCCGGAAGTGTTTAATCTGTTACCGGCAAATGGTGTAAAACCAGTTGAAGGTTATCCGGATGATGCTGGTTTCTTTGAGAAGGTAAGTATTTCACTGCCCTATCTGATTTTACCGCTGATCACCTATACATACAGTTCTCTGGCATTTCTGAGCCGGCAGATGCGGGTTTCGATGCTTGAAATTGTGCATCAGGATTTTATCCGTACTGCACGGGCAAAAGGACTTTCAGAAAGAACCGTAATTTGGAAACACGGTGTACGCAATGCACTGCTGCCGATTATAACCGTGTTTTCAAATATTTTCCCGGCAGCTATCGGAGGTTCGGTTTTGCTGGAAGTGATTTTCGGAATACCCGGAATGGGGCGTGAAATTTTTGATGCTATCCGCTCACAGGATTATCCGATGATTGTTTGCGTATTTACGCTTTCCGGTTTCATGACATTGGTCGGATACCTTGTTGCTGATATTCTATACGCCGTGGCAGACCCGCGCATCTCTTATTCCTCGAAATAATGCTGCGCAGAAAAAAACAACCCTCCGGTAAAGCAGAGCAGGAATTCAATTTCCGCACTCATGCATGGAAGCAGTTCCGCAAAAACAAGCCAGCACTCTGGTCGCTGCGCATTATGGTGCTCTTTGTTCTGATTGCTGTACTTGCACCAGTTATTGCAAACGAAAAACCGCTGTACATGCGTATCGGCGGCGAAACATTCTGGCCGGCATTTACAACCAAAACCAACTACACACTTACTGACCCGCAAACCGGCGCAGTAAAGTCAATTGAACTTGAACTTACCGACTGGAAACGGATGGAGTTTGAAGCTGTGGTTTGGGCACCAATTGCATGGTCGCCTGGACGAACAGACGATGTCAACATGCGCTATGTGGGTCCGAGCGATGATCAGCGATTTATCGACAGCAAAGGAGATACGCTTTACATGCCGGGCAGGTTTTCACACATTCTCGGCACCAACTCGCTTGGCGAAGATATTGCTGCCGGACTTATTCACGGCAGCAGAGTTTCATTAAGTATTGGTTTGCTTTCAATGGGCATTGCGGCAATACTTGGCCTGTTGCTGGGTTCTTTAGCCGGATACTTTGGAAATGAAAAACTAAAAACTACCAGAGCCCGCTTGTGGCTTACGATTTTTGCAATTTTCCCGGCATGGTTCTACGCATTCAGTGTTAGAAACATTGTACTTCGTGATGCCCTGAATGAATCGGGCAGCAGCTTTTTGATGCAACTGCTCATCAGCATTTTTGTCTTTGCATTCATCATTTTTATCTTCAACAGAATCGGGAAAATTATAGGACGCGGAGCTTTCCTCGGCAAACAAGTTAAAGTACCTGTTGACTCATACATTTCACGTTTTATTGAGATCCTGAACTCTATTCCAACACTGATTCTCATCATTTCACTTTCGGCATTAGCCAAAGAACCGTCCATCATTTATGTAATGGTCATTATTGGTCTGACATCGTGGACAGGTATTGCACGTTTTACCCGGGCTGAGTTTATGAAAATTCGCGGCATGGATTACATTCAGGCTGCACAGTCAATGGGTTTCAGTGAAAAGCGAATCATGCTGCGCCATGCTTTGATAAATGGAATGGCACCTTCGCTCGTGTCTATCGCTTTTGGAATTGCCAATGCAATCATTGCAGAAAGCAGTTTGTCGTTCCTCGGTATTGGTGTTCCGCCTGATATGGTTACTTGGGGAAAACTGCTTGCACAGGGTAAAGAATATTATCAGGCTTGGTGGTTAGTGGTGTTTCCGGGTATTGCAATATTCATTACGGTGACCAGCTATAACCTTATCGGCGATGGTTTGCGGGATGCTTTTGATCCGAAACTGAAACGTTAATAAAACAACATTCCCCGCATTTTGAAATGCAGGGAATATTGAATCAAAACAGTAAGTTACAATTTATACCCGAGTGTGAATTGCAACCACTGATTGTTATAGCGCGGTGTATAATTTGAACCATTGCTGTTGTTCTTTTGCAAATCCCAGCAGGCGCGTCCCGAAATAACGATGTGTTGAATATTAATGTCGATACCGGCTGTAAAACCCAATATTCCGTTTCTCACCACAGCTGTCCAAAATAAATTTTCAGAATAACCTTACCTGAGCCGAATCAGCCTTTTCGGGCGGTCTGAAGAAGGGATCATCCAACCAACCCCACAGATCAACTTTCACCAGTAAATTCAATCGAAGAAAGACTACCATG
>JBKDHA010000215.1:0-20377 GCA_046335555.1 Bacteroidota bacterium | reverse complement strand
GGTAGTCTTTCTTCGATTGAATTTACTGGTGAAAGTTGATCTGTGGGGTTGGTTGGATGATCCCTTCTTCAGACCGCCCGAAAAGGCTGATTCGGCTCAGGTAAGGTTATTCTGAAAATTTATTTTGGACAGCTGTGATTTCGGACATGAATCCGAGGTTGTAATTTCCTGATAATCCTCAGCCATTGTTTTGTTGAACAGAATTGAATTTGAAGTTAGTCCGGTTCAACAGTTTTGCGCTGGTTATTTGCAATAACAGACTATTGAATCAGAAACGGAATGTAAATTTAGATTGTTTAGTAAAGTTTGTTACCTCTTTTAGTTTCAAACGTCGTAATTAAAAAGAACTGACCCATTATGCGAAAAAACAGCCCCCTTCTTTTGGTACTTCCGCTTATTGTCTTGCTGAGTGCCGGATCTGCAAAAAAACCAGATACCGGTAAATTTGAAACTTTTATAGTTCGGCAAGACAGCTTAATGGTTGCTGCATACAAAAACCGTGATGTGGCCGGGTATGAACGACTCATGCAGGAAGCTGACGCGCGTTATGCTGCGCTCAAACCCAAACAGCAGAAAGCATTCAGCGGAAACATGGCTGATGCGTATTACAATTTTGCCTGCCTTTACTCACTCGAAAAACAAACCGATAACGCACTCCACTATCTAGAGAAGTCGATCAAACACGGATTTACCGACTACAGCCACATAAAGTCGGACACTGATCTTGACAATATCCGGAATACTGAGCGCTACAAAACGCTTACAGAGCCGCTGCGTTCTGTGAGTGATTATTTATGGATACTCCAGCATGCTGCGGCATTCAATAATTCGGAAGCGCAACAGTTGCCTGTATTCACTTACCAGCCGCCGGCTGATCCCAATCTCACAGCATTGCGCATAACATACAAACTCGATTCGGTTGCCGGAAATGGCACAGAAGTTTCACGCATTATAAATTTGATGCACTGGATTCACGACCGCATTAAACACAACGGAAACAGAGGCAATCCGGATGAAAAAAATGCAATGAGTTTACTGCGTGTTTGCAGTGCCGAGAACCGAACACTTAACTGCAGGGGACTTGCAACTGTGCTGAACGAAATGTATCTGTCGATGGGTTTTGCTTCGCGTCTTGTTACCTGCTTGCCCAAAGACAGTCTCGGTACTGATATGGATTGCCATGTGATTAATGCCGTGTATTCCCATGCACTCGGCAAATGGCTTTGGATGGATCCTACAAACGATGCGTATGTGATGGACGAAAACAATAATCTTCTCAGTATTCAGGAAGTGCGTTTCCGGCTGGTTTATGGAAAGCCGCTGAAGATTAACGAAACAGCCAACTGGAATCATCAGCAGCAGACAAAAATTGAAGATTATTTATACACCTACATGGCAAAGAACCTCTATATGCTGCAATGCGCAACTGAAAGCAGGTACGATTATGAAACTGCACAGCAGGGCAAAACAACAACCTATATTCAGTTGATTCCGCTTGATTACAGAAAAAACAAACCTGGTCTACACGTCAGAAAGTTAAAAAGCAAAAGGACTCATCAACTCTGGTACACGAATAACGAAAATGCTTTTTGGGCTGCTCCAACTTTCAGTAAATAGCACCAACAAATGCAAAATAAAAGCGGCCGGTCAATCAGACCGGCCGCTTTTGTTTTATTCGTAAACACGATTACATCATGCCTTCCATGCCGCCGCCACCGGGCATTGCCATGGGTTTGTCTTCTTTAATTTCAGAAAGTACGCATTCTGTGGTGAGGAGCATACCAGCAATAGAAGCTGCGTTTTCGAGTGCTACGCGGCTCACTTTGGTTGGGTCGATAACACCTGCTTCGAAGAGTTTTTCGTAGGTCTCGGTGCGGGCATTGTAGCCAAAATCGGCTTTGCCTTCACGCACTTTCTGAACTACAATTGAACCTTCAACACCTGCGTTAAAGCAGATCTGACGGAGCGGCTCTTCAATAGCGCGGCGCACGATTTGGATACCTGTGGTTTCGTCGTCGTTTTCGCCTTTGAGTTTGTCGAGCACGTCCTGAGCACGGATGTATGCAACACCGCCGCCCGGTACAATGCCTTCTTCAACGGCTGCGCGTGTAGCGTGTAAAGCATCATCAACGCGGTCTTTCTTCTCTTTCATCTCAACTTCGGTAGCTGCACCTACGTAGAGAACGGCAACACCGCCGGCAAGTTTAGCCAAACGCTCTTGCAATTTTTCGCGATCGTAATCAGATGTGGTGCTTTCGATTTGCGCTTTGATCTGATTAACGCGTGCTGTGATGTCGGCCTTTTTGCCAGCACCGCCAACAATGGTTGTATTGTCTTTGTCGATGCTTACTTTCTCAGCTTTGCCGAGGAAAGAAAGATCTGCGTTTTCGAGTTTGAAGCCGCGCTCTTCGCTGATGAGTGTGCCGCCGGTGAGGATGGCAATATCTTCGAGCATAGCTTTGCGGCGATCACCGAAACCAGGAGCTTTAACAGCTGCAATACGCAGTGAACCGCGGATTTTATTCACTACAAGTGTAGAGAGTGCTTCGCTGTCAACATCTTCGGCAATAATCAGAATAGGCTTACCGGTTTGTACTGCTTTTTCAAGCACCGGAAGCAATTCTTTCATGTTCGAAATCTTCTTGTCGTAAATAAGTACGAGCGGATTTTCGAGCACCGCCTGCATTTTGTCAACATCGGTAACAAAATATGCAGAGATATAGCCGCGGTCGAACTGCATACCTTCTACAACTTCAACAGTTGTTTCGGTGCCTTTTGCTTCTTCAACGGTAATTACACCTTCTTTTTTCACTTTCGCCATTGCATCAGCGATAAGTGTTCCGATGGTCATATCGTTATTGGCAGAGATAGAGGCAACCTGTTTGATTTTCTCGTTATCGTCGCCAACTTTTTTCGACATTTTCTTGAGGCTCTCAATAACCGCAGTAACCGCTTTGTCGATACCGCGTTTAAGATCCATCGGGTTAGCGCCTGCAGCTACGTTTTTGAGACCTGCGCTAACAATAGCTTGTGCAAGAACAGTAGCAGTTGTGGTTCCGTCGCCTGCAACATCGGCAGTTTTAGAAGCCACTTCTTTTACCATCTGTGCTCCCATATTTTCGATGGGATCTTTCAGCTCAATTTCTTTTGCAACTGTAACACCATCTTTGGTGATAGAGGGAGAACCGAATTTTTTATCAATAACCACGTTGCGGCCTTTGGGGCCGAGGGTTACTTTAACAGCATTTGCCAGAGCATCAACGCCGCGCTTCAGAGCGTCGCGGGCTTCGATGTTGAAAGTGATATTTTTAGCCATGATCGTATTAAAAAGTGTGTGTTACTTATTCCTTACTCGATTTAAACAATCGCGAAAATGTCTGATTCACGCATGATGAGGTAATCTTTACCGTCGATCTGGATTTCAGTACCCGAATACTTGCCGTAAAGAACGTTGTCGCCCACTTTTACGGTAACCGGTTCATCTTTCTTGCCGGGACCGGCAGCTACCACTTTGCCGCGCTGCGGCTTTTCTTTGGCGGTATCCGGAATGATAATGCCTCCTGCTGTTTTTTCCTCGGCAGGTGCAGCTTCAACGACCACACGGTCGGCCAGCGGCTTGATGTTCACTTTTGCCATTGCTTAACAATATTAATTTGATAGTTGTGATTAGAAAACTGGTTAACAGAATGCTCTGTTTTTAATTGCAAACACTTTCGGCATTTTTTATGCCAAATGCAGCATTGGCGGGCTTTTCCGCCATTTTTTCAGTTGTCTGAAAAAGAAAATGTCAGGACGTGACATCCTGACATTTACGGGCTGGAATATTCCTGCCACAATTATTTTGAATTTGCTGGCGGAGCACCGGGCAGACCGGGAGCCGGAGCAGCAGGCTTAGCAGCGGGCTGCTTAGATTTTGCATTCAGGTCGGCAGCTTTGTCGATGGTCTGCGACTGTACTTCTTCTTCGCCGGCTTCAGCATTTGAAACGGTAAGGCCGGTTGAAACAATGCTCATCAGCATGAGCAGGCCGGCAAGACCCCAAGTTGCTTTTTCAAGAAAATCGGCTGTGCGGCGCGCGCCCATTACCTGATTACCGCCTGAGAAACCGGAAGCGAGTCCGCCGCCTTTGGGGTTCTGTACAAGCACTACGATGATGAGCAGCAGGCTCACCAGAAGAATAAGAATGGAGATGACAGTAGTCATTTCAGCAGTTGATTTATTTAGGTGTACGCTTCAGTTCTTCAATAAGGGCTGCAAAGTAAGTGCTTTTTTCCGGAAACTTCAAACTCAATTTTTGATATGCCCGAATTGCCTTGCTTAAATTTCCCTGTTTTACATAAATCCTTGCCAGTGTTTCGGTGATAAATTCATCACTTTCCTGAACACTTTGTTTGGCCATGTTCACAGGGTTGTAGAACTTGTTTTTATTGGGTTTGATGCGCGGTTCTTCGCGGATAAACCGATCCATAATTTGCTGTTTTTCAGTCGGAATTTTTTCTTCCGCAACTTCCGGCAGTTCAGCCTCCGATTTTTCAGCGTAAATTTCCTCAGCTACCTTGTTTTCAGGTATTTCGGTACTGATTTCGGTGATTTTTTGCTCAGGCAGGGCGTTTTCAGGTTCCTGAACTGTTTCTGCACCGGATTCAGAAGCAGGCGTTTGATGGCTTAACTTTTTCAGCCAGCCCGAAAAACTCATTTCACCGGTTTCTTCAGGCTGAATAGCTTCTGGAGTCTCAGTAATTACAGCTATTTCGGGCGTTTCAGGTATAGCAGGAGCCTCCGGTGTTTCGGCAGCAGGTTGTTCTTCCGTTGCTTTTTGCTTCGGCTGAAGTTCGTCGGGCGAAGGCCAGCGGTCGTCAACTTCCTGTGTTATGCTTGCATTTACGGCTCCGGCGAGAATTAATTGCTCAATAGGATCGTCGGGTAATGCAGCCGGAATGCTAATGTTTTCGGGAGTAAGCAGCGCCGGGATTTCTGTTTCGGCAGCCGGAGCTGTTTTTTCTTCTGTAATATCCTCAACCGGCTGTACTTCCCAGGTTGCCGGTTCTTCGGCAGTTATTTCTGTAGTTTCCGGAGCCGACAATTCTTCTGTTATCGGTTCATCTTCCCAGTCGCCGGGTTCGGCAAGCACATACAGCAGCGTGTTTATTTCGTCGGCTGCGGTAGGTTCGCCGGGTTCATTTGAGCTTGCTTGTTCTGCCGGAGCAGGAATTTCTGTTTCAGTTACGGCTTCGGGTTGTGGTGCCGGTTCGTGCGTTTCGTTGGGCAGCGTTGCCGGTTTTACGGTTTCGGGCTGGTTGCGCCAGTGATGCAGCAACTGAAGCTGGCGAAGCATTCCGGCTTCCCATTCATCGCTGGCGGCAAAACGCTTCTTCGGAAATTCGGGTTGTACAATTTCTGGATCCGAAGCCGTTTGCACGGGTTCCGGAATTACAGTAGGTTCGGGAACAAGATCAGCAACCGGTTCCGGGGCTGTTGTTTCAGCTATCGGTTCGGGTTGAGGCTGAACATTTATTGTTTCCTGAGTGATTTTCTCTGAAACAGGCGTTTTGCGTGTAATTAACTCATACAGCATTCGCCGGTTGGAAGCATAAGCAGCAGCAACTTTCAGTTGATTGTTGTAGAGAAAACTGTTTTCGTTGTGCAGCGTTTTGATGTAAAGCAGTTGTGCAGTCTGGAAATACGGAAACGACCTTGTAAGCGCATCAAGCTGTGCACCGGCTTCGCGGCCAAGTGTGTCGGGCGCATCGAGCCAACCGGAGAGGAGTTTTGCATTCATCGGCAGCGGCGCAGTTTACCAGGCATTTATTGAACGGTTCATAATGTCCTGCACGAGTTGATCGGTAATTTCTTTGATCAGCGCATCTTCAACGGTGCTCAATGCCGATGCTGCCGGAAAATCAGCAAACCGGGTAAATGACGATTCAAAACTGTATTGCTCCTCAATCTTGTCAACATAATTCACGCTTACAGTGATCGTAAGCCGGTTGAGCTGTGCTTGATCGGTTGCTCCGCCGCCCTGAAGTGCTACCGGAGCAACTGAATAACCGGTTATTTCTCCCGAAAAATCGAGATCAGCATTGCCCGAAACAAAATTGAGGCGGGTTTGACGCTGAATAGCATCACGCAGCGCCTCAGAAACGGTTTGCGGAACAGTAGGCTTCGCCAAAGATGCCGTGTTGGTAAATGTGGCTACCGAAACTGTAACCGAATCATCGAACTTGCGGCCGCCGGTAAAGCTGTAAATGCCGCAGCTCTGCTCAGAAAATGAGAGCAGTGCAAGTACAAGCACAACAGTTAATCTCAGCAGGCGCATCATCCTTTAATATCGTATTCGTTGATTTTTCTGTAAAGTGTTCGTTCCGAAATGCCAAGCTCACGGGCTGCGCTTTTTCGTTTGCCCCGGTGCTTTTCGAGTGCACGGCGGATGAGTTCTATTTCTTTATCCTGCAAGGATAATGAATCTTCCGTAACATCCTCATGCAGCAGAATGTCATCGTTGGCCGGTGTCCACGAGTTGCTGTGCTGAATAACAACAGGGTTTTCGTTTACAGCAGGCAGTTGAGCCGGAGCCGGGAGTTCGGCCACATATTTCTGAATGCCGGTTTGCTGCGGCATGAGTTCCTGATTGATGCGGCCTCCGCTCTGGATAAGCTGTGCAGTTATTGCTTTGAGGTCGTTAAGTTCCTGACGCAGCTGCTGAATCATTGAATACAAAAACTCACGTTCCTGCGGATCACCGGCTTCGGGCCGCGAAAGAACAGGAAGCGAAGCCGATGAAGTTTTGTAATCAGGCAAATATTTTTTCAGCGTATCTGCATCAATCTCACGCGTCTTTTCGATAATCGAAAGCTGCTCGGTTACGTTTTTCAGCTGGCGGATATTGCCGTGCCAGTAGTAATTGCTGAGCGCTATTTCTGCTTCGGGCAAAAGACGAACTACCGGCATTCTGTATTTCGTTGCAAAATCGCTGGCAAACTTGCGGAAAAGCAAATGAATATCGCCGCGGCGCTCGCGAAGTGCCGGCAATGCAATAGGCACAGTGCTGAGGCGGTAATACAGATCTTCACGAAACTTGTTGCGGCTGATGGCTTCCATCATGTTTACATTGGTAGCCGCCACAACACGCACATTTGTTTTCTGCACTTTCGATGAGCCTACGCGGATAAACTCACCGCTTTCGAGCACACGCAGCAGACGCGCCTGTGTAGCCAGCGGCATCTCGGCCACTTCATCCAGAAAAATAGTGCCTCCGTCGGCCACTTCAAAATAACCTTTGCGCGCTTCGGTAGCGCCGGTAAACGAACCTTTCTCGTGACCAAAAAGTTCCGAATCAATTGTGCCTTCAGGAATAGCGCCGCAGTTTACCGCAATGTACTGTCCGTGCTTGCGGCTACTGAGCTGGTGAATGATTTTCGGAAAAACTTCTTTGCCGGTTCCGCTTTCGCCCACAATCAGCACGCTCAAATCGGTAGGCGCTACCTGCATGGCTATATCAATAGCACGATCAAGCTGCGCCGAGCTGCCGATAATGCCGAAACGTTGTTTTATTTCTATAGTGGTCATGCGTAATGAATGATGTATTGATTTTTACAAAGTCGTAATTACTAATACAGGTATTTTATTACTAACAGTTTTTAACGTTTGAATAACCTTGTTTTTTGTTGTCAGAAGCATTCACGGAAGATTGTCGAGATCAATTTCATCTTTTTTTCTGCCAGTTGCTTTTTTGTTGATTTTGAGGTGATAGAGACTTATAAAAGGAATCTCAGTATCATCAATCATTATCATTTTGCGTTCGTTCCAGCATTCATCGAACAAAAGTCCGTCAATGCTCGTGTGTATATCAATTCGGTTGGGCGGAAAGCCAAGTTGAATTACATTACCTTCCTGAATCAGATCTTTGGCAGTAATATCGACTGAGCCAAACCCGAAATCAAATAAAGATTGTACAACTCTTTGTGCATTATCGCTATCTCTCTTTATCCAGAAATCAATATCTCCAGTAAATCTGGGATAACCATGGTATGCAACTGCGTATCCTCCAACAACAAGAAACTCAGCCTTGTTTTTGAGAAGTAATTGTACAAACTCGCTGAAGTCGTCTGTCAGATTCATTGCCGAAAAATTTTATGTAACGTCTTCTGAGTTCTTCCAATGCCTGAATACGTTCCAACGCCGTTTTGGTGAGCCAAAAAGCAAGATCGTTCTCTTGTGCTTTTGATGTTGTTATCCGAACGTTTTCCATTTCTTCAGTTAAGTTTACTCCACAACCACACCAATCAGCGTAGTTTTTGTGCAACTCTCTGCAAGCACATTCACATACTCACCCGGTTTGTGATTTCCTTTCGGGAATACAACAACTGTGTTCTGCGAATTACGGCCTTTCCACTTGTCTTCATCGCGCTTTGAAGTATGCTCGATGAGAACGCGGTGTACTTTGCCTACCTGTGCTTTTGTGCGTATTTCGGAGTGAATTTGCTGTTGATCGATGATTTCGGTGAGGCGGCGTTTTTTTATTTCCTCCGGAATATCATCTGCAAACTGGCGTTCAGCCATTGTTTTCGGGCGTTCGGAGTAGGCAAACATATAGGCAAAATCGTACTGCACTTCCTGCATCAAAGTCACCGTGTCGTTGTGCTGCTTGTCTGTTTCGCCGCAGAAACCGGTAATCACATCAGTGCTGATGGAGCAGTCGGGCATAATGCGGCGGATAGCTGCAACGCGGTTCAGGTACCACTCGCGTGAGTAGCCGCGGTTCATGCGTTCAAGCACTTCGCTGTTGCCGCTTTGCACGGGGAGGTGAATGTATTTGCAAATGTTTTCGTACTTCGCCATAGTGTGCAGCACTTCATCGTTCATATCTTTCGGATGTGAAGTGCTGAAACGCACGCGCAGATCGGGATGTACTAGGGCAACCATTTCGAGCAGGCGGGCAAAATTTACTGCTGCTGCGCGCTGCTCGTCGGTAAGAATTTCTTTTTTCAGTCCGCCGCCGGCCCAGAGGTAAGAGTCCACATTCTGCCCGAGCAGCGTAACCTCGCGGTATCCGCGTGCAAAAAGATCGTGTGCTTCGGCTACAATGCTTTCGGGATCTCGTGAACGTTCGCGGCCGCGGGTGAAAGGCACTACGCAAAACGAGCACATATTATCGCACCCGCGCATAATACTGATGAAGGCCGAAACCCCGTTGCTGTCGAGCCGAACCGGTGTTATATCGGCGTAAGTTTCCTCTTTCGAAAGAATCACATTCACCGCTTTGTGTCCGCCTTCTACTTTGCTGATCAGGTTCGGAAGATCGCGGTAAGCATCGGGGCCAACTACAATATCAACGATTTTTTCTTCGTCAAGAAACTTATGTTTCAGGCGTTCGGCCATGCAACCGAGTACGCCCACAACCATATCAGGTTTATTACGTTTTGCGGCTTTAAATTCGCTCAAACGGTTGCGTACACGCTGCTCTGCATTCTCACGAATAGCACAGGTATTCACAAATATTACATCAGCTTCGGTGTAATCTTTTGTGGTGGTATAACCCTGATCTTTTAAGATGGAAGCTACAATTTCGCTGTCCGAAAAATTCATCTGACAACCATAGCTTTCCAGAAACAGTTTGCGCGAACCTTCGGCAGCCTTGCCTTCAAGCATTATCGCTTCACCCTGTCGGTTTTCATCAATCACTTTTACTTCTTCGCTCATTTCTGTTGTGCTGCAATTTTGAAATGCAGGGTGCAAAAATAGGTAAAAAAGCCATTTCTGCCAAAATGGCAGTTGAGCTTAAAAAAAAATATTCGCCGGGTTTACTACGTAAAGAACCGGAAAACGAATTTATTTGAGTGGTCGGATTTGCAATTTTGGATTTGCTTTGTTTTTCTTTGCACCCCCCGGCTCGAATCCGGGACATGAATTACTGAATGATTTAAGCACTGTATCGTATGGCAAAGAACCTTGTAATTGTGGAGTCGCCTGCGAAAGCCAAAACTATTGAAGGCTTTCTGGGTAAGGATTTTCTTGTGAAGTCGAGTTTCGGTCACGTCCGTGATCTTGTAAAAAAAGGTCTTGCCGTTGATACCGACAAAGGATTTACCCCCCACTACGAAGTATCGCCCGATAAGGAAAAAGTAGTTTCGGAACTCAGGAAATTAGCGAAAGATGCCGAAGTGGTATGGCTCGCAACCGATGAGGACCGCGAGGGAGAAGCTATTTCTTGGCACCTGTTTGAGACACTTAAACTAACCGAATCAAGCACTCGCCGCATCGTTTTTCACGAAATCACAAAGCCGGCGATTCTCAAAGCAATCGAACAGCCCCGCACAATCGATAAGCATCTTGTTGATGCGCAGCAGGCACGCCGTGTGCTCGACCGTTTGGTTGGTTTTGAGCTTTCACCTATTCTCTGGAAAAAAGTAAAACCATCGCTCTCTGCAGGGCGTGTGCAAAGCGTTGCCGTGCGTCTCATTGTAGAGCGCGAACGCGAAGTAACCGGTTTTGAAAGTACATCTTCGTTTCGCGTAACTGCGGTGTTTGACGTAAACGGACAAGCCATGAAAGCCGAGCTGGGCGCACGTTTCAGTTCGGCGGCAGAGGCACAGGCTTTTCTCGAAAAATGCCTGAATGCACAGTTCACCGTAAGCAGCCTCGAAACAAAACCGGCTCGCCGTTCGCCCGCTGCACCTTTTACTACTTCCACGCTTCAGCAAGAAGCCAGCCGCAAACTCGGTTTCTCGGTGAAACGCACCATGACCGTTGCTCAGCGGCTCTATGAAAGCGGTAAAATCACCTACATGCGTACCGACTCAGTAAACCTGTCGGATCTCGCAATGGGTGCAGCAGCCAACATGATCGGCAGCAATTACGGCGAACGCTACTCAAATCCACGCCGCTACAAAACCAAGAGCAAAGGCGCTCAGGAAGCTCACGAAGCCATTCGCCCGACGTATCTCGAAAACAATACAATCGACGGCGAACGCGATGAGCAACGCTTGTATGATTTGATCTGGAAACGTACCGTTGCTTCTCAAATGGCTGATGCCGAATTGGAGAAAACAACCGCTGTAATCAGCATCTCAACCACTTCCGAAACATTTACCGCACAAGGTGAAGTGCTCAAATTCGACGGCTTTCTGAAAGTTTACATGGAAGGCACCGACGATGAAGGCGAAGAAAAACAGCAGGAAGGAATGCTGCCCGTGCTCAACAAAGGCGATGTACTTGCCGCCCGGAATATCGCCGCAACACAGCGATTCACACATCCGCCGGCACGATACACGGAAGCCAGCCTTGTGAAAAAACTCGAAGAACTGGGCATCGGCCGCCCGTCAACATACGCGCCAACTATTTCTACCGTGCAGGATCGCGAGTATGTGGTGAAAGAAGACCGTGAAGGCCGCGAACGCCGCTACGAAGTTCTTACACTCGAAAAAGGAAACATCACCGCCGAAACCAAAACCGAAAACACCGGAGCCGAAAAAGCCAAGCTTTTTCCTACAGACATCGGAACAGTTGTTACTGATTTTCTGCAACAGTATTTTCCGAAAATCATGGACTACAATTTTACCGCATCGGTAGAGGAGGAGTTTGATGAAATTGCCGACGGGAAAATGGACTGGCGCAAAATGCTCGAGCAGTTTTACCGCCCGTTCCACAAAGATGTTGAGGAAACTGCAGAAACATCAGAACGCGCCAGCGGCGAGCGTTTGCTGGGCATTGATCCGAACAGCGGTAAGAACCTGTATGCCCGTGTAGGCCGCTACGGTGCGCTGGTACAAATTGGCGAAAGCGATGATCCTGAGAAAAAATTTGCCAGCCTTCGCAAAGATCAGCGCCTCGAAACAATTACCGTTGAAGAAGCACTGGAACTTTTCAAGCTTCCGCGCATTGTTGGTGTGTTTGAAGAAAAAGAAATGAAGGCCAACATCGGCCGTTTCGGTCCATACATTGTGCACAACAATGCTTTTGTTTCGATTCCGAAAACCGATGATCCGATGTCAATAACAGCCGAACGCGCGGTTGAACTCATTCTTGCAAAACGCCAGGCTGATGCAGAAAAAGAGATCAAAGTTTTCCGCGAAGAAGGCCGCGAAGATGTTCGCCTGCTCAACGGCCGCTGGGGCCCGTATCTGGCTATCGGCAAGAGCAATTACAAACTTCCCAAAAACAGCGATCCGAAAATCCTGAGCCTTGCAGAATGCCTTGCACTTGCCGAAGAGCAGGATAAAAATCCTTCACCTTCGCAGCGCAAAGCAGCAGCCAAGAAAGCTGCGGCTGAGAAAGTAAAAGAAAAGAAAGCGCCAGCAGCAAAGAAAAAAGCCACTGCAACGAAGAAAAAAGCAGCACCTAAAAAGACTGCGGCTAAGAAGTAGTTTTATTATCTAAACCTTCAAGGTTTACGTAAACCTTGAAGGTTTAGATAATAAAACATCGAAGGTTTAGATACTAAAACTACTTTTCAACATCCTGTTTACAATATCTCTGCAGCCCGCCAACATGGCGGGCTGTATCTTTTCTCCATCTTTGTATTATAACCATCAGAACAGCAATTATGTCAAGCGCCACAGATTTTTCAGACTTCTTCGTTCCGGTTGATTTTGATCGGATTTCGGGCGGGCGGCCTTATCAGGCTTCTCAGTTCGGGAGTTTGATGCAAATTCATACCGATCAGAACGGCTATCCCGCTCACGAAGGCGCAAAAATGGCATTGATAGGTGTTTGCGAAGGCCGCCGCAGTGAAGGCAACGACGGTACAACCCTTGCGCCAGATACTGTTCGCGAATATCTTTATCAGTTGCACGCCGGCCCGTGGCCGCTGCAAATGATTGACCTCGGCAATATCACAGCCGGACATACACCGGCTGATACTGATTTTGCGCTGAAAACAGTAATGGGTGCTTTGCTCCGCCAGAATATTATTCCGGTAATTCTCGGAGGCGGACAGGATCTCACGTTTGCACAGTATCTCGCTTACGAAGCAGTTGAGCAAACAGTGAATCTGCTGGCCATCGACCATAAATTCGACATTGGTGGTTCGGGCGATGAACTCAATAGTACTTCCTACCTGAGCCGGATTATTTTGCATCAGCCTAATTTCCTGTTCAACTTCAGTAATCTGGGCTATCAAACTTATTTCGTTGAACAGTCGTCGGTTGATCTGATGGCCAAACTCAATTTCGATATTCACCGGTTGGGGCAGGTGAGGAGTGCTCCCGAACTTGCAGAGCCGGTCATCCGCAATGCCGATCTGATCAGCTTTGATATCGGAGCAGTGCGTTTGGGCGAAGCACCCGGCAATGCCAATGCAACGCCAAATGGTTTCACCGGCGATGAAGCCTGCCGCCTTGCCCGCTATGCCGGCATCAGCGATAAGCTCAGTTCGTTTGGGATTTATGAAATTAATCCTGCTTTTGATTTTCGCGGACAAACCGCACATCTTGCAGCGCAAATGGTGTGGTGTTTTGCCGATGGATACTATAACCGAAAGCAGGATTTCCCGTTTTCAGACAAAACAGATTACACACGGTTTCGTGTTTTCCTCAAGGATCACAAGCATGAAATTGTGTTTTATAAAAGCTCCCGCAGCGACCGTTGGTGGATGGAGGTACCCTATCCGCCGAACCAGAAACTGCGGTTTGAACGGCATGCCCTCGTGCCCTGCAGCTATAGCGATTACGAAGTAGCCTGCAACGAGGAAATGCCCGACCGTTGGTGGCAAACCTTTCAGAAGTTAAGTTGAAAACCGAACCGTGTAAAGAAAAACGAACATGGAAACGTTGAAAAATTCTTGCATTATCAAAACGAATAACTATCTTAGCCACCGGCTGTGCCATATCAGTACAGTTATTCGTGTGGCAAAACACTTGCGATCTATGAAGAAAACCCTTACCACGCTTGCACTTGCGGTTTGTGCCCTGACTGCCTCAGCTCAGCAGGATCCACAGTTCACGCAGTTCATGTTTAACAAAATGTTTATGAATCCGGGCTACGCTGGTATGCGTCACGCCCTGTGTTTCACAGGCATTGCACGCCAGCAGTGGGCTGGTTTCGACGGAGCTCCCCAAAGCGGAGTTTTCTCCGGCGATATGTTTGTCCCCAAACTTCAGGGCGGCGTTGCACTCAACATTATGTATGATAAGCTCGGCTTCGAGCAGAATATGGCTTACCGTGCAGCCTATTCGTACCACCTCCGTTTCAACGGCGGTTACGAAAATGGCGGAAGCACCCTCGGCATAGGCATCGAGCTTGGCGCACTCAGCAAACGTGTTGGCCCAACCGGCAGCGATCAGTGGTTGGCTACAACCGCTTGGCAATCAGACCCTTCTGTTCCGCCGCAAATCAAGAAAACTAACTTTGACCTTGGTTTTGGCCTTTGGTTTGAGCGTCAGAATATGTGGTTTGGCCTTTCGTCAACACATTTACCGGCTTCTACCATTGATGATGGATCAGTTACCATTGGCACAACAGCCCACTCATTAGCATACAAACTTGCGCGTCACTACTTCCTTACTGGTGGTATGAAGTTCCCGTTCGGTGATTGGGAATTGCGTCCTTCTTTCCTTGTTAAGTCTGATGCAACTGTAACCCAGTTCGACATTAACGCACTTATGGTTTACAACAACCAGTTCTGGGGAGGTCTTTCTTACCGCTTCCAGGATGCGGTTTGCCCGATGATTGGTTTCCAATTGCCCATGGCAAACAACCCGGATGCAGGTCTGAAAGTTGGTTTCGCATACGATTTCACCACCTCACGACTCAACGATTACAATAACGGCTCATTTGAACTGTTTGTAAACTACTGTATTCCAATCGAAATCAAAGTTGTGCGTGAAGGTCATGGTTCAGTTCGAATCTTTGATTAATTTGGCACCGCTTAAAACGGAAACGAACAATAAGTAACAAAAAGATATTATCTTCGTAAAAACGATTTCATATTGTTTGAAAGTCATCATACGGCAACGTGTGATGATTTTCTGCAATTGAGGGCAATTTGGGAAACATTGTCAGCGTTTTAATGAAGGAACACCTGAAAAGGAAACTACTTTACAAAGGGAAATACTAAAGGAGGCAAAATGAAACGACTATTGTTTCTGGGTTCGATAGCCATGCTTGGAGCTTCGTGCAGTTCGGAGAACGGGCAATTGATGGGCGTGCAAGATCGTCCGGGCTGGTATCCATTCGACCCGTATGGCATGTTGTACTGTCAGATGGGCAGTTTTAACATGGGTCCCAGTGATGAGGACATCCCCTACGCGCACACGACTAAATCAAAAACGATTTCGTTGCAGGCCTATTATATGGATCAGACCGAGATCTCGAATAACGAGTATCGTCAGTTCGTGTATGATGTTCGCGACTCAATCGCCCGCCGCCTGCTTGCGGAAGAATTTGAGCAATTCCTTATTCTTGAGGAAGATTTCCGCGGATATGAGGAAAATGGCCCTGTATTTATCGGAGATGATTATCCGGATCCCCCGCCGCTGAACCGCGAGGAGCAAGTTGACTGGGGCGAAACACAGGTTGAGTACAAAGAAGCACTCGATCCGATGTATCTGCCGGTTAACGAACGTTACTGGGGCCGCAAAGAAATTGATACCCGTAAGCTCATTTATGAGTATTACCGTATTGATATGAAAGCTGCTGCGAGACGCGAAAATCGTTTCAAGCCTAAAACCACTCCCGGTCAGAACGGTCGTCAGTGGCCCACAGGTCAGGGCAGCTATACCGTAGGCGGTAAATCAGGTCTTGATCGCAGTGTATTCATTATTAAGGATATCATTAACGTATATCCTGATACGCTCGCGTGGATTCACGATTTCACCTACTCATTCAATGAGCCGATGACCAATATGTATTTCTGGCACCCGGCTTATGATGATTATCCGGTTGTAGGTGTTACCTGGCGTCAGGCTCGTGCGTTCTGCATCTGGCGTACCATGTTGCTCAACAACTTCCTTTCATCAAATAATGAAGCTACCGTTCAGGATTTCCGTTTGCCTACTGAGGCAGAATGGGAATATGCTGCCCGCGGTGGTCTGCAACTCAGCCCGTATCCTTGGGGCGGTCCGTACATTCGTAATGCACGTGGTTGCTTCCTTGGAAACTTCAAGCCGATGCGCGGTTCGTACATTGATGATGGTGGTTTCCACACTGTAAACATCTTTGCTTACAACCCGAACGATTGGGGCTTCTATTGCATGGCCGGTAATGCTGCCGAATGGACCTCAAACGCATTCGATGAATCGTCTTATGATTTCATGCACGATTTGAACACTAACTATGAATATGAAACCACTGTTCAGGACGAAAACGTACCTGTGCTGTGCCGCAAAGTAATTCGCGGCGGTTCATGGAAAGATGTTGGTTTTTATCTGCAAAACAGTTCACGCACATACGAATATCAGGACACAGCTAAGTGCTATGTTGGATTCCGTTGTGTGATGACCTTCCTTGGTCGTTCAAAAGACGACGCCCTCTAAACCAGGACACACACTCTCTTATATAATTTTACACACCAATTTAACCAAACAAACAAGCAACACCAATGAGCGGTAACAGTCTCTTTGCAAGTAAGAAGTGGAAAAACTTCATGGCCAAGCTTTACGGATTTGGCGCAGCAGTTGTAATCGTAGGAGCTCTTTTCAAGATTATGCACTGGCCCTTTGCTGGTCCGATGCTTGTAATCGGTCTTGGAACCGAAGCCGTAATTTTCTTCTTCTCTGCTTTTGAACCTTTGCATGAAGAAGTTGACTGGACGCTTGTTTATCCTGAGCTTGCCGGCATTAATGACGAAGAAGGCGGACGTGGCCGCGAACTCGCAGCCATGAAAGACGACGGATCAATCACAGGACAGTTGGACAAAATGCTTGAAGAAGCGAAAATCGGACCTGAACTTCTTGAAAGTCTTGGTCAGGGTTTCCAGCGTTTGAGCGAAAGCACACAAAAGCTTGGCGATATTGCTGATGCCAGCGTTGCTTCTAAGGAATTCTCAGACAACATGAGCAAAGCATCAGGAACAGTTTCTGCGCTTTCTCAGGCTTATGAGCGTGCCAACGAAAGCGTTAGCGGTTCTGTAGATCAGCTTGCCGGTGCTTACGGTCGTGCTGCAAAAACTCTTGAGTCGTTTGCTCTTGCCAACGAAGAGTCTGCCAACTACAACGATCAGCTTGGTAAAATCTCGAAGAACCTTTCTGCACTCAATGCAGCTTATGAGCTTCAGCTCCAGGGTTCTAACGAGCACCTCAAAGCTACCAATACACTGTACGAAGGCATCGGCCGCGTTCTTTCTAACCTGAATGAATCGCTCGACGATACCCAGAAGTACCGCAACGAGATCAACAACCTCGCTACCAACCTTGAGCAGCTCAATACCGTTTACGGTAACATGCTCACCGCAATGAACGTTCGTCGTTAATTGCGACTGTAAACTAAATCCATCAACAGTAACCTAGGAGGTTTACAGCAATGGCAAGTGGAAAACAGACACCGCGTCAGAAGATGATCGGCATGATGTATCTCGTGCTGACCGCGCTTCTCGCGCTGAACATCTCGAAAGAGATCATCAATTCATTCATTGTTATCGAAGACGGTTTGATTAATACCAACCGCGGTATCGATGGCAAGAACGGACTGCTTTACAATCAGTTTGCGGCTGCTATGGCTAATGACGAGAAGAAAGCAAAACCGCTTTACGAAAAGGCACAAGCTGTTCAGAAAAAATCAGCAGAGCTTTCAGCTTATATTCAGTCACTGAAAAGCGAGGTGAAAGCCCGCGTTCAGTTTGGTGCAGAAGGTGAAAAAGTAGATCCGGCTTTATTAAAGCAAGGCGATACACTGCATACCATTTGGATGGACGCACCGGATGATTACGATAAACCAACCAATATGATGATTGGTGATGATCCGGCTACAATTGATGCTAAAAAGCCATCTGTTGTTCTCAAGAAAAAGTTGGGCGAATACAAAGCCTTTTTGTTGAGTCAGCTCGACGACAAAGCCAAGAAGTCGATTGGTAAAAACCTTGACATTCTTGACACCAAAGACGTGTATTCAAAAGACAACGAGAAAATGGTATCGTGGGAGTGGTATAACTTCTACCATATGCCGGTTTCTGCTATGCTTGCGAACCTTACACGTATTCAGAACGACGTTAAAAACACCGAAGGCGATGTGGTTAACGAACTTCTGAGCTCGATCAACAAAAACGACTTCAAATTTGATGCTGTTGTTGCTAAAGTTGTTGCACCTACAAGCTATGTACTTACCGGTGAGAAATACACCGCGAGCATTTTCGTAGCTGCTTACAACTCAACACAAGCACCTCAGGTTTGGCTTTGCAATGTTGACACCGTAACCGGTAAACCGATTGGATCTATTGACTCAACCACCGTTAAAACCAAAGATGGCATGGGCTTCTACGAAGTTGCTGCCGGTTCTACAGGTCTTCAGCAGTGGTCAGGTCTGATCCGCGTGAAAAAGCCGGACGGAACCTACTCACAGTATCCGTTCAAGTCTGAGTATATGGTTGCTGCTCCGTCGGCTGCTGTATCTCCCACCAAAATGAACGTGTTCTACATTGGTGTTGACAACCCGGTAGCTATTTCGGCTGCAGGTGTTGCACCGTCAGACATCACACCAAGTTTTGCCGGTAACGGTTCCATCCGTTCGGCAGGTAAGCCTGGCGAATACATTGTGAATGTAAAAGGCGGAGCAGAAGCCACCATTAATGTATCTGCCAAACTGAACGGTCAGAGCAAGTCAATGGGAGCTTTCAAATTCCGTGTGAAACGCGTTCCTGACCCGGTTGCTTATCTCGGCAATATCAAAGGCGACGGACAAATGACCAAGGGCGAACTGAATGCAGCCAGCGGTATCTTTGCCCGTATGGAGAACTTCGATTTCGACCTTTCATTTAAAGTAGTGTCTTTTGTTATGTCTATGAGTGTAAACGGCGTATTCGTTGATAAAAAGGCGAACGGACCAGCGCTTTCAGGTGAAATGAAAACACTTCTGGCAGGTGCTAAAGTGGGTAACAAAGTGTTCTTCGAACAAATTACAGTACAGGGGCCTGACGGAACACTCCGAAAGATTCCTGGAGTAAATATCAAAGTAAGATAATTCATCTTCTGAGGAGGATTTGCCATGAAAACTATCAAGCTTGTATTGTTGCTGATCGTAGCCGTTGCTTTTACAGCGCAGGTAGGTCATGCACAGGTTCTTGATCCGTCGTTCCCTGATCAGCTTTATGTGAAGGAGAACACGATCAATCGCCGCCCGATTCCTTACACACCGCTTCGTGAAGCGGACGTAATGTGGTCGAAGCGTGTATGGCGCACGATTGAGCTTCGCGAGAAGTTCAACCACCCGCTGTATTATCCTGAAACACCGATCAACAATCGCAAGAGCTTGTTCGATGTAATTAAGAAAGCACTTCTTGATGGCGAGATCACTGCGTTTGACAATGCCGCTATGGACGATGAGTTCCAGGTGAAAATGTCGAAAGCACAATTGCAGGAACTTTTCGTGCAAATCGATTCTACACAGCAGGCTGAAGACCCGAACAATCCCGGTACTTACATTATTACACCGGTAAAAACAGAACTTACATCCATCAATGTGAAAGCATATTGGATGAAAGAAGACTGGTTCTTCGACAAGCAGCGTTCTGTGATGGATGTTCGCATTCTCGGTCTTTGCCCGTTGCAGGAAAAAACAGATCCGACAAGCGGTGAGGTTGTAGGTTACAAAGCCCTTTTCTGGGTTTATTTCCCGCAGTGCCGCCCGGTGTTTGCCCGCAATGAGGTTTACAACACCAAGACAGATGCTGAGCGTCGTTCACTTGATGATGTTTTCTGGAAGCGTATGTTCCAGAGCTACATTCACAAAGAAACCAACGTTTTTGATCGTACAGTTACTGCTTACACAACCGGACTTGATGCTCAGTTTGAATCAGAGCGTATTAAGAACGAGATTTTTGTGTACGAGCACGATCTCTGGCACTTTTAAAAATAAGTGTTGAGTGATGAGTGTTGAATGTAAAATGAAACACTTGTTGCAGAAATAAAAATCACAGCGCCCCTGCAATTGTTGCAGGGGCGCTGTGATTTTGGGTTTTTGGCTGGGCTTGTCCCATTTCGACTGCCGCTCAATGTGACAAGAGCATTTTTTTATGTTTAGAATACTTTGCTTCGCTGCGCTCAGTGTTCTTGATGTCTTACTTCGCTGCGCTCAGAGTTCTTGGTGTCTTACTTCGCTGCGCTCAGTGTTCTTATTGTCTTACTTCGCTGCGCTCAGTGTTATTCTGTATGCTTCGCTGCGCTCAGTGTTATTCTGTATGCTTCGCTGCGCTCAGTGTTATTCTGTATGCTTCGCTGCGCTCAGTGTTATTC
>JBKDHA010000214.1:0-27614 GCA_046335555.1 Bacteroidota bacterium | reverse complement strand
TTTGTTTCGGAAGTCATTACTATTGGTTTTTCCTCTGAAATATAATATTCCGGATTGTAAGTAAATCCGCCTGCGGTAATGCCGCGCTGCTTAATTTTCGGATCCCAGCCTCCGCCCGTATAGACTTTAAAAAAATAAGCTCCTTTGGGGACATTTCTGAGCGTGAACCATTTTCCGGGCGTTACATATTCATTTCTGATTGTTCTCCACGGCGATTTTGCCTGAACCAAACAAACAACCGATTCTGAAGGCGGACAAAGAATAGTTATGCTGTGCGGAGAAAAATCTTCATACACGCCTTCTCCGAAAACAGTATCGAAAGGAGAGTCCAGATCCTCAATTATAGGCGGCGGCGGGATAAGAAGTCCCTCTTCTTGCTGGATTTTAGCGAACATCGCGGCCATTTCTTCGGCTTCCGTCTCCCTTTGTTGCTGTACCCAACTGTCGAACCAGAAAGCTGCGCCGATGAAAACAACAAAAGAAATGGTCATAGCCACAAAAATGTTGCGGCGGCGGTTGTAATGTGCTTCCTCTTTGCGGCGGCGTTTGGTTTCGGCCCAGTTCCAGGTGGCTTCCGAATAAAACGCACGACGTTTAGCCGTGTCGCTTTCGGGCTGGGGATTTTGATTATTGAAAGAAAACGGCCCCGGGGTATAAAGCGTTTCCCGAAGCCGTTTTTTATCGTAATTACTGCGTAAAAAAGGATCCGAAAGCACTTCGTAAGCAGCGGCAACCTCTTTAAATTTCTCGGCAGCGCGCTCATCGCCCGGATTCAGATCGGGGTGATAGCGTTTTGCTAGAGCACGGTAAGCCTGCCTGATCTGCTGATCGGTGGCGTATTCCGAAACCCCGAGTATGCGGTAAAGATTAGTCACTGTTGCTCAGTTCAACGCAGGGCGAGCCTTTCTTGTTGTTTCAGGACTTAAAATTTAGCTCTCGAAGCGCGTTTGTAGGATCGGGTGTTCAGCGTTTTGTTTTTCGGATATTTTACCGAATACGACAACGTGAGTTTTACCGATTCGCCCGGCGGAATATTCAGTTTCCAGGTTACAAAACCGGTTGCGGGATCTACAGTTGCACCTGAAACGTTTTGTGTTTCCACAATAATTTCAGCATCCTGCGAAACCGGAATCTGATCTACAAGCTCAACATTTACAGCAGATTTGCGTGTGTTTTTCACCACAATTTCATACGAATAACTTTCCTTCTTTGTGGTGCTCGATGGCTTTTCGCTGCTCATTTCTTTGAGCTTGGTGCGGGTCACTACCAATTTCTGATCGCGGCCGAACGAAAGATCAAGTGTATCGCTGGTGCTGCGGGTGTAGATGTAAGATTGACCCACATAAGTTCCGCCGAAATACACATTTGCCGGACCTTCTACAAGGTCAAGTTCTTCCCAGCCGGTGATGCGCGCCATCAGAAACGCATCGCGGTCGAGCTTCGGAACAGCGCGATACTGGAAACTGGCATTCAGGTTATGCGTGGTTACATCTACAATGTAAGGCTCGCCATTGGCCGGAATATCGTAAGTTGATTTAATGTCAAACTCGGCACTGAGTTCAGAAATCTGAATCTCTTCAAATTCGGGACCAGTAGCTACAGTCTGTTTTTCGTCTTCATTGCCTTCATAATAACCTTTTGCGGGCGCTGCCGAGGGCATATTGTTGCGCAGCGACTGGCTTTCGAGGCTTTGCTGTTGTGCAGGCGCATTGCCGTAAAACTGACTGCGTTGTTGAAGCGCGTAGTTGTTTTGAAAGTTGAGCACCCAGCGCTCGGGTTGCGGAGCAGCAGCACTTTTCATCGGGTCGCCGGTAGAGAGACGCATCTTTACATCTTTCCAGGCAACATCTGTGCGGTTAAACACTTTGGCGCGATATTTCAGGTCAATTGGTTTTCCAACATCTTCAGCAACCAGATCATAACTCGGTGCCCAGCCGGCATTGCTCATTACATAGCGAAGCGTAATGTCTGAAACAACTTTTACCCCGCCGGTAACATTAACAGTTACAGTAACCTCGGCCATTGGAGGGTTGGGGTTCGAGTTTTCGCGGTTCAGTTGTGCATTGAGGCGGTTGATGACTTCGCTCATGTTGTTTTGACGGCGCTGCAGTTTTACAACTTCCGTATTGATTTCGGTAATGCGTGAGCGGTAAAAATCGGCGCTGAGTTTGAGTTCGGCAGCCGAAATGCCTTTCTCTGTTCCGCTCATGCGCTGGTTAGCATCCAGCAGTTGCTTTTCTTTCTGAAAGGCTTCTATCTGCCCCGAAAGAATGGCATACTGATCGTTCATCTGCTCCAGCGAATCACTAAGCTGGCGCAGACGCGCATCACTTTTAATTTGTCCGTAGAGGTAATCAATACGGTTGCTGATCGCAAGTACCGAAACCGTTCCGGATGCTGTAAACTGAATGCTTTTCGGAATCAGGTAGGAGGTAAGTCCTACAAACTTCAATTCGTTTCGCCCGGGTTGAAGGGTGATTTGTTTGGTGTGTGTAGCTTCTGCACCGTTCAGGTAAACGATAACCGATTTCACGGTTGTTTCAATGCGTTGTTCGTTTTCGGCGGCTCCGGCAAAGAGCGGACTCAGCAGAAAAAGGAAGAGTAATTTTTTCATGATGCAGGTATATTTTGTGATTTTGAACCGGCCATTGCGGCAAAAACCCCGCCAGAGCGAGGTTTTTGCTGAAAAAACAAAGTGCAGTTTTTACTTTTTATCTTCTTCGGCAGCAGCTTCGCTGTTTGCCGGTTGTTTTTCACTTTTCTTCTCGCCGCCTTTTTTAGGAGAGCGGTCAATATACACTTCCGAGAAGTTGAACAGACGCATTGAGTTGGTAGAGAAATTCTGCACATAACTCTGCATGAGCAGGTAGTTCTCATCGTACCAGAGCACCATTACAGGAGCATCATTAATCATAAGCTGCTCTGCCTCCAGGAAGAATTTGTTCGACTCTTCGAGTGTTTTTGCCTTACGTGCGCTTTCAAACAGCTTGTCGTATTCACTGTTGCGATAACGGGTACTATTCGGGAAAGAAGGTTGTGAAAGGCTGTCAGGAACATCAGCTCCGTAGAACATCAGCAGGAACGATTGTGCCGAAGGATAATCGGCTGTCCAGCCATCACGGAATATATCACTGCGGGCATAATCCTCATCAAGGCGCTTTTGCTCAAACGAAACATTATTGATTTCAATGTTCACATTCAGCACTTCGCGAATCTGATTCTGAATTTCGGTAGCCACATTGGTATTGCGCGATCCGCCGCTGTTGATGACCAGACGAACAGTCGGGAAATTTTTGCCGCCTGAGTACCCGGCTTCAGCAAGAAGTTTGCGCGCCATTTCAGGATTGTAGTCGTAGCCTTTTATTGCGGAAGCATTGTAGCCCGGAATTTCGGGCGGAGAAATACCGTTGATTCCCGGGCCGTAAGCTTCTCCGCCAAGCACTTCTTCGATAATGCGGTTGCGGTTGATGGCGTAGTTAAAGGCCATACGCACCTTGCGGTCGTTAAACGGCGGACGTGTGGTGTTAAACTCGTAATACTGGGTTGTCATTTCGGCCGAGTGACCGAGATAATATTTGTCTTTGAACTGATTAATGACTTGCGGAACAAACGACTTAACGGCATCAGCATTTAATCCCCAAACAAAATCAAGTTTGTCTTTCTGGAAAAGATCAAGCTCTGAATTTTTGTTGTTTACATAAGAAATGCAGATCGAGTCGAGGAACGGAAGTTTGTTGCCAAGCTTATCAACCAAATAGTAATTGGGGTTACGAACCAATGTACAAGTTGATGAATCGGGAGCAAAAGCATTGAGTACAAACGGGCCTGTACCAACGTGTGCATTTGCACCATATTTGTCGATAGCTTCTTTCGGGATAACACCACAAACAGACGGGTTGGCAAGAACCTGAAGGAAAGAAACATCTGAACGGAGAAGTTTAAGCTGAATGGTTTGTGCATCAACCACCTTAATACCGTCTATGGTTCCTGATTTGGCTGTTGTTCCGGCATTGTAGAACGCATCGGCACCCGAAAGCAGACCTTTAAATGTGCTGCTGAAGTTTTTGTTTACAGGAGATTTTGTGCAAAGCAGCTCAAACGAAAACCGAACATCGTCGGCAGTAAGCTCACGGCCTTTGCCTTCAGCAAAACATTCGTCATCGTGAAAACTCACTCCTTTGCGAAGATGAAATGTGTAAAGAGTGCCTGAAGTATCCATCTCCCACTTTTCAGCAAGGCTCGGTACTACTTTGAGTGAAGACGGATCAAGGCTCACCAGACCTTCATAAATTTGACTGGCCACATGAGATGAGGCTACATCGGTAAGTTGTGAAGGGTAAAGGGTCTGAATTTTTTCAGACTCATTAAAACGCAGCGTCCCTCCATATACACGACCGCCTTTGCCTTTGGCAGGCTTGTCGGTTGTTGAGTTGCCGGAGCAGGAGGCAACCATTAATGGCAGGGCTGCCAGCCATAAGATGGATCTCATAGGCACATTGATAACTGTTAAACTGGAATTAAAGCACGAAAGATAGGAATTGTAGGCTATTCAAAATCAGGAAATTTATTTTTTAGTCGTGTTTTGCTTCTGGTTTTGCTTCCGGGCATAACTCCGGCGATGTCTTCTTGAGAATAAATGTACTCGCGACTATAATTTTCTGATTTTATCGAACGGTTTCTATTTAATGCTTAATTTGGCGCAGATCAGGCACAAAACAAACCTGCGTCAATGTTTTCACGGATGTTTCGGGCGAAAAATAATGCCCCTTGGTCTAAAAATATTGATGTTTTATTTTGAAGTTGTGTCATAACGTATTAATATTGCCCACCAATACCTGAAAAGCTGCGTCCCCTGCATATGCCTTCTGTTGCAATGAAAACCCGACTGCTGCTGTCCCTAAGCATGTTTATCCTGCTGAGCCTGAATGGCTACGGTCAGGCTATGATACTTCTTGAGGGCAATTATCAGGGTAAAAACGTTTATGTTCAGAATCCTTTTGCCAGCAACGGTGTTGGTTTTTGTGTTTACGAAGTTCGTGTTAACGATAATGTAACTACAGACGAAATCGGTTCAAATGCGTTTGAAATAGATCTCCGCAACCATAATCTCAAACTCGGAGACCCGGTTTCTATCAAAATCTTCCACAAAGACGATTGCAAGCCTAAAGTTCTTAATCCTGAAGTGCTGCGTCCCAAAAGCACGTATGAGATTGTAGATATGCAGGTTAGTTCAGACGAAGTGCTGAAATGGACAACCAAAGGCGAAAGCGGCAAACTTACCTTTATTATTGAGCAGTACCGCTGGAACAAATGGGTGAAAATCGGTGAAGTTGATGGCGTTGGCAAGGCTACAAATAACACCTATACCTTTAAAGTAACACCGCACTCCGGCGAAAACAAATTCCGCGTTAAACAAATCGACTACACCAACCAACCCCGTATTTCAAAGTCGGTTACATTCATGTCAACCCGCAAAGAAATAACCTTCTATCCCACCAAAACAGACAAGGAGATAACCTTTGAAGGCGGAGAAACGATGTATGAAATCTTCGATCAGTACGGTGTAATTGTGAAAAAAGGATTCGGAAGCAAGATTGATGTTTCTTCACTTCCCAAAGGAGGCTACTTCCTCAACTACGATAACAAACAAGGTCAGTTCTTTAAAAAGTAATTTGTCCTGCAAATCATAAAACAGCAAACGCCTTTCCTTTACCGGAAGGGCGTTTTACATATCAACCGGCATGAACAAGATTGAACACATTGGAATTGCAGTTAGTAATTTGGCCGCATCCGACAGCCTTTTTGAACGCCTTTTTGGCGCCGCTCCCTACAAACATGAAGCTGTTGAGGCAGAAGGGGTAACAACATCGTTTTTTCAGATGGGCGAAAGCAAAATAGAACTGCTCGAAGCAACCCGCCCCGACAGCCCTATTGCTAAGTTTATTGAGAAAAAAGGAGAAGGTATTCACCACATTGCTTTCGCCGTTGATGACATCCGTGCCGAAATGCGCCGTTTACAGGCCGAAGGCTTTCAGCTGCTGAACGATGAACCCAAAGCAGGTGCCGATAATAAATGGGTTTGTTTTTTGCACCCCAAAGGCACAAACGGTGTCCTTATCGAACTTTGTCAGGAAAGAACTGAAGAATGAACCAGAAAATTTATCACACCAATTCGGTATTGATAACAACTTCATGGGTAAAAAAATGGGGTTCGTCTAAACGATTGACCTAAATTTGTGGTCTAAAATCCAAACCATGAAAACAATCTACACCCTGCTTGCCGTTTTTGCGATGGCAGGCTCTCTGTCTCTTTCGGCCCAACAAACAGACGACGGACGTGTACATGCTGCAAATACTGCCAATGTCCCGTCTGGTAATTCTGCCGTAACTTCTTTCAGTTGCGACACAACAGGTACAACACTCGCTGCCGGTAATGGCAACGACGGAATTATGTTTGATGTTACTGCAGTACAGAATGTTCGCATCACCTATATTGATGCAAAACTTTTGGCCAGTGTTAGCGGCAAAATGTTAGTTTACTACAAGGCCGGAACACACGTGGGCAGCGAAACAACTGCAGCAGCTTGGACATTACTCGATACTGTTAATGTAGTTGGTCCGGCAAGCGGATACACACACCTGCCCATCTATGTTAATCAAGTTGTAACAGCCGGAAACACCATTGCATTTTATGTAACCGGCGATGGTGTTTCGCAAGCAGTTGATTATACCAACGGTAATACCCTCGGAGCAGTATTCAGTCAAGACGGATTTATTCAGATTCGTGAAGGCACCGGAGTTAGTTTCCCGTTTTCCGGAACCTTTGCTCCGCGTATTCCAAACATAGTAGTTAACTACTGCGATGCTTCAATAACCCCAAACTGCCAGAGCGATACCACAACCTTTCTGAGCAATAACGGCAACGACGGTAATATTTTTGATGTTACTATAGGTGGAACAGATGTAACCCTGCGCCGTATGCATTGCAATGTAAACGGCACAGGCTGGTGGCGTATTTATTACCGCCCCGGCACTTATGTTGGTCACGAAACCAGCGCAACCGGCTGGATTCTTATCGATAGTGCTTTTGTAACAAGCACCGGAGCTGGTTCGCCCACACTTATTCCGATTGATATGGATATTTATGCAGCAGCTGGAAGCACAATAGCTTTTTACACCACAGGAAACGGAACCGGTGCCGACATTAACTATACCGACGGCACCACCGAAGGCGCAGTATTCAGCACCGACGGCAACATCTCTATTAAAGAAGGTCAGGGCATGACGTTTCCCTTCGGCGGGAACTTTGCTCCGCGTGTTTGGAATGGCATTCTTGAATATTGTGTTGGACCAACAGGAACCAGCGAGCAAATTTCTACAGTTGCCGGCTGGTCTGTGCAGGTTGTTCCTAATCCTGCCGCCGATCAGGCACAGCTTGTTATCACAGCTCCGCAGCCGGTGCAGAATGCAACTGTTCGCATTTATGATATGAATGGCCGCGAAGCAGCTAGTGTTGCCGGAGTAAATTCAACAACCGTTTCGCTTCCTGTTTCGGAACTCAGCAGCGGTGTTTATTTCTGCCAGGTTATTTCTGCCGAAGGAACTTTGCTTACTACAGCAAAGTTTGTGCGCCAGTAACAGAGTCGCAGAAACTAAAACAACTTTACATAAGTTATAGAAAGGAGTTACCGGAACACGGTAACTCCTTTCTATTTAATAAACCGGTATGTTTCCGAACTGATATTCGTTTGCAAACGAGTAGGTTCAATTTCGTGATCTGTGCGAAAAAGCAGCGTCAAATAGCTCTAAATTGACAAGGCAAATAAGTTAATACAAACTGCCGTTGAAAGTTTCGCTGCTGATAACCACCTTGCTCATTGCAGCTCGTCTCGCCTCGCAAACCACAGGCGATTATCGTTCAGCTGCAAACGGCAACTGGGCTACTTTAGCCACGTGGGAAACATTTAACGGAACAGCATGGGTTGCTGCAGGTGTTGCGCCAACCGCTGCAAACGCACAAACAGTTACAGTAAGAAGTCTGCACACAGTTGTTATTGCTGCTGTTGTTGCCGGCGGACTGGATCAGGTAATTGTTGATGCCGGTGCCACACTGAACACATCAGGAGCTATAGCGCAAAGTTTTGCAAATGGCGCAGGTGTTGACTTAACCATTAACGGCACATTTGGCGATCAGTCAACCGGCAGTATTAGTTTTGCCGCAGGAGCATCGTGGGAGATCGGTATTGCCGGGAATCTCATCAAAACAACGGCCTCCTCTTCCAACAACTGGCAAAATGCATATCAGGGCGGTATTGCCAATATTCCCGCAACAGCAAATTGGATTTTGAGAAAAGCCGCAGCGGCTAACCCGGCATTGTCGAGCACAACACCGGCAACTGGATCAGTTTATCCCAACTTAATTATCGAAAACAATACAGCTGCAGCTTGGGTAACGCCCAATGCTTCTTCGTTTATCGGAGCAACAGCCCGACCAACTGTAAAAGGGAATCTGGATATTGGCGGAAGCGGAACAAACACGGTTGATTTTCTTATCTCAAATACGTTTGCATCAACAGTTATTGTGCAGGGAAATCTGATTATCCGCACCGGAAATACGATACGCAATTACGGAACCGGAATTGAAGCCAGAGGTGATGTTACCATAAACGGATCTCTTAATTATGATGCAAACGATGGTCGTCAACTTGTTTTCGGAGGAACGGCTACACAAACTGTTGCGGGAACAGGTACGGCCAATATTTATTCGCTTACGATAAACAAAACCGCGGGAGGAGTGATACTCAACCGCAGTATTACAGTTGATAATCTTGCCACATTTACATCCGGCATAGTTACCGTAACATCAGCCAATTTATTTATTGTAGCCTCGACTGCCGCTGTAGTCGGAGCATCGAATGCCAGTTTTGTAAACGGCCCGGTGCGTTATTTGGGTTCCGCAGCATTTACGTTTCCGATTGGAAAAAGCGCATCATATCGTCCGGCTGCTATTGGCGGCTACACCACGTCGGGCTGGTTCGAGAGCTTTAACAATGGTTGCAGTGCATCCTGCTCCGGCAATGGTTATACAGGTTCCAACGGCGCATGGACACAAACCATACTTGGTGCCGAAGGTTCAGACCCGAATCCCTGGTATGTAAGCTGCGCCGAAAACGGCTATACAGCCGGAGGCTGCGGAACAGGCTGCGTTCCGATGTCGGCAACGGCTACAGGAGAAACAATGCACATAAGTGCGGCTCCGGTTCTATTCGGCGATATTGGAGCAGCCTACGATGCCGGCGGTCTTTGCGGAATAATTGCTTGCCCACAAACCGACCGTCGTATCGAATCACCGGCAATTAACTGTTCGGGATTAAGTAATCTGAGCGTTTCGTTTACCTATATCGAGAACGGCTCCGGCACAGTTGACAATGCCACGCTTTGGTATTTCGATGGTGTTTCGTGGGCGCAAATAGCAGATATGCCCAAAACAGCCCTCTGCAGCGGGCAAGGCTTGTGGACCGCTTTTTCTATTGCTTTGCCGGCAAGTGCAAACAACAATGCCAATGTGAAAGTAGGTTTCCGCTGGGTAAACAACGACGACGGAGTTGGCACAGATCCGTCTTTTGCGGTTGATAATCTTTTTGTGGGTATTCAGGAATATTTCACGGTAGAATATTTTCCGGCAGACCCGCAGGTTACCTACAACAATATACTTGCACCAACTATCGGATCCATCAGCAACTGCGAATACTGGATTATTGACCGCGCACCATCGGCAGCAACAGCAACAACTGTAACGCTGAGTTGGGATGCTGCAAGTTGTAATGTGACAACACTTGGCAATTTGTTGGTCAGCCGTTTTGATGGTTCAATGTGGCAGGATCACGGAAACGGAGCAACAACAGGCACAGTTGCTGCCGGCACCGTTGTTTCGGCTGCGGCAGTTACATCGTTCAGTCCGTTTACTCTTGCAAATATTCCTGTAGTTCCGCTGCCGGTTGAGTGGCTTTCTTTTTCAGCATTGTGTAATGAAGGCAATGTGAAAATCAATTGGACAACAGCAAGCGAAAAAAATAATGCCGGCTTTACTGTTCAGCGCTCATTTGATGCACAAGAATTTACAGATATAGATTTTGTTAGCGGAAACGGAACAACATCAATGCCGCACAGTTATTCATTTACAGATCTTAATACACCGACCGGAATAATTTACTACCGGCTCAAACAAACAGATTACAACGGAAGCAGCGACTACAGTCCGCTGATTGCAATTAACACAGCCACTTGCGGCACCGGTAAATTTGAAATGAACAATGCTTCGGTATTCAACGACAATGTGCTTATCAGTTGGTCGGGAGCGCTTGGAGTTGTTAACGCAGAAGTTTATTCGCTGAATGGAGAACTGCTGAGCAGAAACAATGCAGATGCCGAAAGCGGAATGCTTCAGATTACACTTGGTTCGGTATCTGCATCTGCGTATATCATTCGTATCAGCGATGGATTTACTTCTGTAACGCGAAGAATAATTCGCAACTG
Source organism: Bacteroidota bacterium (assembly GCA_046335555.1). GTDB lineage: Bacteria > Bacteroidota > Bacteroidia > Palsa-965 > Palsa-965. The sequence continues at coordinate 17,078 of JBKDHA010000214.1, read as the reverse complement.
ATTCAATTAATTCTTCTTCGCAAGAAAAATAATTCCGGTTTCTGAGTTTCCGTCCGGCTTTTCCAAAACTTTTCGGAATGATTGCTGAATTGAGAAGCCGTTTTCAGTAAGCATTTTATGCAAATCGTTTTCACGATAGTAAAACATATAAGCCGTGTTTTGCCCGTCGCTGCTGGTTTGTAATTGCGATTTGCTGTAATCGTCTTCAATGGTGCTGAGATATAAAACGCCATCTTGATGCAGGAGTTCAGCAGCATCACGTATCAGTTTTTCAGCATCTTCTTTTGCGAGATAAGGCAAACAAAATCCGCAAATTACAGCATCAAATTTTTCGTTAATATCACCAATGTTCCGGCAATCCATTACTTCAAACTGTGCAGCCGGGTTATTTTGTTTTGCCAGTTCAATCATTGCCGGAGCCGCATCAATACCGTAAATACGAAAGCCGGGGCGTTGCTGCAAAATATACCTGGTGATATTCCCCGGCCCGCATCCGATTTCAAAAACAGTTGTATCCGGTTTAATGCAAAGTGCACAAAACGCATCGTAGGTATCATTATACAAATCAACATACATATACTTGTCCTGCCATTGTTTGGCAAGTTTGTGAAATGTATTGATCGTATTTTGATAGTTGTAGTCCATACTCAATTCACCAATCGTTGCTGCAGCGCTTTGGCAACTGCTTCGGTGGCCGAATTTACCTGAAGTTTAAGGTAAATATTTTTGATGTGCGAACGAACAGTGTCAATAGAAACAAAAGTATCGGCAGCAATGCGCTTGTAGGTATGGCCTTTTACAAGAAGTTCGAGCACTTCAAGTTCTCGTTTGCTGAGATTGAAATTTGCAGTACTTACAGCATTTGGTCTGAAAGCTTGAAGCACTTTGGTAGCTACGCCCGGACTTATTGAAGCACCTCCTGAGTTTGCATTATAAATAGCATCGAAGAGCTGCGCCGGAATATCTTTTTTGAGCAGATAGCCATCGGCACCGGCTTTTATAGCATCAAAAATTTTCGCATCATCTTCAAAAACGGTAAGCATAACGATTTGAGTTTCTGGTCGTGCTTCTTTAATCATGCGCACACCAGTAATGCCATCAACTTCGGGCATATCAATATCCATAAGCACAACATCGGGCTTTACACGAAGCACAGCCTGAACAGCATCGCGGCAATTGGGCAGCATTTCTGCCAGCTCAAAGTCAGCATTCGCGCTCAGCATGAGTTGCAGCGATTCGCGCAGATTTTGACGGTCTTCAAAAAGAATAATTTTAATCACGGATCAATATTTAACGGTGAGCAATATGCGTGTTCCTTTTTCCGGGGCAGTATCAATTGTAAGCCCGGCATTAATATCGGCAGCGCGCGCAGCCATATTGCCTAAGCCATTGCCCTTGCCGCGTTGTTCATTAGAAATACCAATGCCATCATCAGTAATTTCAAAACTCAGTGCGCGTGCTATGCAATCAAAACGAATGCTTACCTGATTTGCTTTCGAGTATTTGGCCGCGTTGTTTACACCTTCTTTAAAAATCAAAAAGAAGTTGTACTTGAGTTTGCTGTTCAACACAATTGCCGGAATATTTTCGGGCTGTTCAACTACATAACTTATTCCGGCAGCTTCAAGCGATTCGGAAGCATAGCGCGTCATTTTCTGGAGCAACTCAGCAACCGAATCAAATTTCGGATTCACGTTCCAGATAATATCGTTAATCGTATTGCTAACCTGCACCGAGTATTCCGAAATTTTATCGAGCATAGGGCGTATTTTTTCAGATCCGCCCTGTTGCACCAGCATTCTCGCCATAATGTGAATGCTGCTTACGTTTGCGCCTAGTTCATCATGCAAATCACGCGAGATCTGATTGCGGATTGTACTGATTTGTTCGCGCTGCCGCTGACGATAATAAAACAACAGCACAACTCCTCCCGCACCGGCAAGCATGAGCAGCAAATAAAACCAAAGGGTTTTGTAAAAAGGCAAACTGATATTGATGCTGAAATGCTCAATTCCGGCAAGCTGTTCGGCGTTGGAGTATGCCTGAATAGCCAGTACGTAATTATTCGGCGCAAGATTGAAGAACCTGATTTGCCCGTCGGTACTTATTTTCCAACTGGTGTCGCCCGGTATAATCCGGTAACGAAAAAATTGTTTTCCGGCATACGGGTAAATGGGCAGTGCAAACTGAAATGCAATATTGTTTTCATTGTGCCGCAATGAAATAGCATTATTGCTCAAACGTACAGGCTGATCGTTAACCAGAATTTTTTCTGTAATAGTAATCGATGCTTTTGCGAAGCTTGATTTTATTTGAGGATAACTGCTCAGCAATAAGTGATCGCCAACGGTACAAACGATAAAGCCATCGGAAATAATCGAGAGTTGATTATACCATTTCTGGTTGAAATTTTCGTAAGGTGTAATGAGTGTTGCCTTTTCGGTTCTGAGGTCATAAATGTATAAACCGGTACGTGTGTTGTAAACAATTTCAACGCTGTTAAAGCCGGCATAAATTTGCTCAACTACGTCTCCGTCGAGACCATCCAGGCTGTTGTATTGTTTGTAATCAGCAGTGTTTCCGTTGCGATATCGGGTTAAACCATAAGTAGAACTTACAATCACATCTTTATTGCAGGAGATGAGCATGTGATAATCAACTGCAAGGTCTTGCATTGCAGCGGGTGTTGCCGTTTTCTTTTTTCGTGAAGCAAGATCAAAGTGATCAGGCCCGTTAAAAAAACGCAGAATCCACAAAGCATTGCCGTGCTGAATTACATCTTTTGTAATCGGCGAAGGTGCGTCTTTAGGTTCGTTAAGTACAATTCTGTTGGTTAAGTAATTCCACACAACAACTCCGGTGTGTGCACACATTCCGGCAAGCGAATCGCTGAGTACACGCACATTCAGCAACGAAAGCCGCATTTCAGGGAATGTATTTGTTGCAGTTGCTTTCGGCGTTTTATTCAGCGAAATCGTGTAAAGTCCGTCTGATGTGGCAATCCACCAAACACGGCGGCTGAATTTTACAATAGCCCGAATGCTTAAACTATCGCTGCTGCCGAGATGAATCTGCTGCATGTTGCGAAAGTTGTTTGTGCAGAGAAACAAGCCGTTGCGGTCGGTTCCAATCAGCAATGAATCGCGGCCGGTAAATGCAGCGGCATTGATTTGTGCACGGTCGGGATAGCCGGGAATATTGTAGAAGTACAGCAATTTGTTTTGCTGCAGCATGGGGTGAAAATAAGAAAGCCCCTGACTGGTGGCTAACCACAAACCGCCGCTGCTGTCGGGTGTAATGTTGTTGATCTGATTGCCGCAGAGGCTTTGCGGATTATTGAGATCGGCACGGCAATTATAAGCCTGCTGCGTTTGAAGGTCAATTACTACAAGCCCCGCTTCGAGCGTTCCGGCAACAATAAATTTCTGCTGCCCGATGGTGTAAACAGCAGCGCAAAGAAAAGCCTGCGAATTGTATGCACCGGCATCGACAGCAAGCAGTTCACTGGTTTTGCGTGAATAACGTAACAGTCCGTGCGTTTTTGTACACAGCAGTAACCACTCGGCATCCAATTCACAAAGCGAATGCACAATAACTTGTGTGCCGTTCAAATAAAGCTGTTTGTTATAGTTCAGCTTGCCGCTCGAAACGGTGTAGCTGATGAGTGAGGGATTATCTTCGGGGCAAGCCCAGATTGTGTTTGAACGATCACAGAATAATTGAGTAATAGAATTTCCCGAAGTGCCCGGCAATGCAGGTTTGGCGACAATCCCATTTTCAGAACATTGGTAATGGTCGATGCCTTTCCACGAAGAAACAAAAAGCTGATTAGTGTTGTCGGCACAGATCTTCCCCCAGCCGGCTTTGCGTCGATCAGGCATTATTACAGAATCACGGGCAACATCAATCATGCAAAATCCGCGATCAGTATTTGCATAAATATTTCCGTTTTTATCGGCCGAAAGATCAACAACCCAATTGGCCGGAATACGATGTTTAACTGTTGTGCTTTGCTGCTGGTAGTTTTGCCAGAACGTTCCGTTAAAGCGCGAAAGTCCGTTCAAAGTAGCAATCCACATCCGCCCGTTTTTGTCCTGGACAGCATCGTAGCAGTAATTTGAAGCAAGCCCATTTTTCATGGTATAATTCTGAAAAACGGGTTGCGTAAACAGAAAACCTGCCGACAACGACTGTGCGCTACAGTTCATTGCGAACAGCATAAAATGAAGCAACAGCAGATAGCGGATTTTTTGCATTGTGATAACTACAAAGCTAACCACAACTTGCAAACATAAAATCACATCTATATGTGATCTGGCGGCAACAATGCAAATAAAATTAAGACAAAAGGGAAGTAGTATTCACAAAGGTATCAGGGTTAATCCAAATCAAAAAATGCAACTCCGTAAGTTACGAAACTGCATTTTTTGAAAATAATTGTTTAGTCCGATTAACTATTGAACTCCTTTAATCGAGGCACACCAATCGCCGGCATACACATTAACGAACCAAAAATAACCAACACTATAATGATGCAGATTTGCTGTGCTTTGATATAAACGCACATAAAGCCCGGTATAGCAAGAGCCATCAAATAAATCAACGTATCGGGCATTAAATATTTCGAAAGAGGATATATTATCATTTGCCTCATCTAACCATTGTTGTTGAAAATAGGAGCAAAAATGTCTGCGAAGAAAAACGTACTCATTTTGATAATTGATATCGCGGTAAAACCTAAAAAAACCATTCCCCGGATTCGTGAAATTGTCACAGGCACGGTTATTTCCGTAATCAGTCACATTACAGTGCGCATTCATTTTTGCGCGCGAGTCAAATATGCGGAAGTTGTATATTTTGTTTACTTCATCCTGCGATTCAAGTAAATAGCCGAAGTCGGAGTTCTGTTTCAGTTGTACTGTAAGATTTCGGAATTCTTCCACATCTCCGTCAACACTTACCACCTCATATTTACTGTTTAATTCGTATGTAATTGCATACTCTTTCTGATCATAGATATAGTTGTGCACTACAAACTCATTTTTAGCAACGGTTGCAACCGGCTGATTATCTGCGATAATTGTTTCTTTCTTGCAGCCTGCAACTGCAATTGCACATAAGGCAACGAATGATACTATTACTTTTTTCATGTTATTATTATTTTGGTTTGAGTCAAAAATATGATTACAAAAAGATGAATAAAGGATTACTTCAGTAACAGCCATAAATAGTGCAGGAACAGACTAATCTTTCAGTTTATGGAATAAGATTTAAATGGTTTGTTTAATAGACATTAACTTGTTTTGACTGAAAAGGCAGGTGAATAATAATCCCCCCAAAGCAGTGTTTTCGCGGCCTACAAACCTGTTAAGCAAGAAACAATACCCACTTTAGCATAAAATCACATCTATATGTGATCTTCGATGCTGGCTTACTGATTTAAGAATCAGCAATTTTGTTCTGACAAAAAAACACCAAGCCACACTCGTAAAAATTCCGGTTATCAAAACCAAATCAATATGATTACAGGCAAGAGTTTGTTAATCGCGCTGCTTACCATTTCTGCTTCAGCTGCAGCTCAAATTCCGCTCGACAGCCTTAATGCCCATTATTCATTTAACGGCAATCTGAACGATCTTTCAGGGAATGCCAATCACATAATTTCTTCCAGCGGAAACTATACTGCAGACAGGTTTGGAACACCGGGCAGCGCTTATTTATTAGACGGAATGAGTGATTCATTGGTTATACCAGTTCCGCAATTTGCACCCATTCAGGGCGATTTTACGATTTCGTTTTGGTACAAAACAAATTCGCCGGCAATCATGAATTTGTTTTCTTCAAAACAAACGGCAAGCGATACTACCGATAATTTTGAAATACAACTCAACAGCCACAATACCTATTATCAGGAATATTACAAACAAGTCTGGTATCAAACCTTTGTTTATTGGAACGGTACCGGACAAGGGACAAATGCAATTGCAGAAGGTGCTGCCGGAGCTTTTACAAAAGGAGAATGGTGTCATTTTGCAATTACCAGAAATGCAGACACACTGCGCATATACCGCAATCACAGTTTATACACATTAAGCATAAACAATACGTTTGGAGGAACACTCGGCGATGTTACGGATCTGCTTTTCAGTGCAGCGCCGTTTCGGTTTAAAGGGGCAATTGATGAAATGCGCCTTTACAACAGAGGCCTTAGTCAATTGGAAATAGATAAACTCTGGTTTGAAAACAGCCCGTTTCAGTTTATCTCTCCCAAATCAACTGATGCATTTGTGCAAGGATCAGTTCCGCTCATTTATTGGGAATATGATGATGTGCAGATTGGTGATTCAATTAATGTTGAATACAGAATTAATAACGGAGCATGGCAGTTGTGGCCCGCACATTCGCAAATGGCCTATGAAAATGCATTTTACATGAACCTTTCTTATGCACCCGGAACAACTGTTGAAGTACGCGTTTCTGATTTTCTGGATACAAGTATTCATCTGAGCACCGGAGCATTTCGTGTAAGTGAATATGATTGGGATGAAGTGACAAGTACGCTTCCTTTTAATGCGAAAGATGGAGCTGGATTGCTCAGTTTAAATAACAGAATGTGGTTGCTGGGAGGTTGGGATCCTCCGTATCATCCGCCGCTTTCGACACACAGCGAGGTATGGAGTTCGGCTGATGGTGTGAACTGGAACTTTGAAGTTTCTGCACCGTGGCCGGCACGACATTGCGCTGGCTGGATAAATAACGATAGCCTGATGTGGGTAGCCGGTGGTGATCCGCAATCGGGATGCCTTACTGATGTTTGGCAAAGTGCTGATGGTGTAAACTGGATACAACTCGAAGACACTATTCCCGGCTACAGCCGCCGCAACAATCCAAACTACGCATACACAAACAACTCGCTTTACCTCTTTGGCGGCGAAGAATGCGGCGGTGTACATTCAAACGAAGTTTGGCAAAGTGCTGATGGTATTTCATGGACGCAGCTCCCCAATGCGCCGTGGGAAGGCCGAGGAATGCAGCTTAATACGTGTGTTGACAGCTCCGGGCAAATATGGATGCTGGGCGGATCAAACGAAGGCGACCGCCGATCATACAACGATGTTTGGAATACTGCCGACGGAATTAACTGGACACTCGTAAACGAATCGGCACCGTGGGGCGGCAGATATTGGCATACAGTTGCCTGGTTTGATCATAAAATCTGGCTCATGGGTGGCATGGCAACTTCTCTTGAAATGAATGATGTTTGGTATTCTGCTGACGGAATAACATGGCATGAACTAAAAACCACAACCGGAAATGTTCCAGCAGGAACACGCCACGCACAATCAACAACTGTTTTCGATAATGCTTTGTGGTATATGTGCGGAATCTCTACCAACAATGCGTGGAGAATTATAAACACAACAACAGTTGGTATTGAAGAAGAAATGCCGGTTGTCGGTAACTATCAGATCTATCCCAATCCTGCTGTGAACAGGTTGTATGTTACTTCACAACAAACACAAGAAATTGGCGAATACCAAATTAGTAATGCGATTGGTGAAGTTGTAAAAACAGGAACACTTCAATCGGCAAGCGGTGAAATTGAATTGAGCGGAATTATTCCGGGATTCTATTTCATTACGTTTCGCAGCAATAATTCTACCCTCAAGTTTATCAAGCAATAGTCTTAAAAATAATTACCATGGAAGCCGGAACACGCAAAGCCGCAGCAGGCAAATTGATGAAGAACAACATTCGTAACCTGCTGCTGCTTTTTGCGATGCTTGGAATGCACTCGCTTGCAGCGCAAACATCAAATCACATTACAACATCAGGCCGCTGGATTATTGGTCCCTGCGGCGATACGCTTTTGCTCAAAGGCATTAACTATGCGCCTTACAATTGGGGCTGGTCGCCGTCTCAGCTTCAAATTAATCAGCTGGCATTAACCGGTGCCAACTGTGTGCGTTTGCCGTGGTATGTAAATACGCCTGACGGACCAACCCCGCAGGCGACTTACAACAACCTTGTGAATTTAGACAGTGCGCTTGCACAATGTGTGCGTTTCGATATGATTCCGATTCTCGAATTGCATGATCAAACCTGCCAGAATAATGCACAGGCGCTTACAACATTGGCTAACTGGTTTACTCAGCCGGGAGTTCTTGCACTCATAACACAGTACCAGCACAGCATTATTGTAAACGTTGCCAACGAAGCGCTTTACGTAAACTGGACAGGAAACCCGCAAGCAGCACAAACTACATTTCAGAATACATACAGCGGAATCGTTACCACCTTGCGCAATGCAGGAATTACTGCTCCAATTATGATTGATGGTCCCGACTGCGGAACAAATTTAGATGTGCTTGCTGCCGTGGGTCCGGCTCTTGTTGCATCTGATCCGCAGTCGAATCTTATTTTTAGTGCGCATGCGTATTGGTATGCTTATGCCAACAACGACTCGGTGCAGATGCTGAACAAAGTAAACAATGCGCTTGCTCAAAACATTCCGTTTGTATTTGGCGAAATTGCCAATCTGCAAGACGATCAGCAGATGTGTCAGTACACATTGAACTATCAGCCGCTGCTGCGGATTTGCCGGCAAAATGAAATAGGCTGGATGGCCTGGAGTTGGAACAACGATGGTTGCTCTGCGCGTCAAATGTCAACCAACGGAAATTTCAGCAGCCTAACTGCCTACGGAAATGATTTGATCTACAATGCAGGTTATGGCTTGCTAACTCAACCTGCTGCAAAATCAAATTACCTGCTTAACAATGGCTGCCTTTCTGTTGGCTTATCGCAGTCGTATGTCCGCCCGGAAATCAAACTTATTCCCAATCCGGGCAACGGAATTTTTACAGTTGTTTCCAATAGCCAATTCAATAAAGTGGAAGCTGTAAATCTTGCCGGACAAGCCGTAGCCATTGTTAAAACAGGCGCTGCAAGCTGGGAGTTGGAGCAAAAAGTGCCGGGCGTTTATTTTGTAACTGTTACGGATGAATCAGGATTCCGCATTACACAAAAACTCGTTATTAATTAGAGAGAAGCACTAATAGAAAAGTGTATTCACAGATTCAGATATAGATAATCAACAGATGACACTCACCGAATATTTCTTTGTAATCGGATAATCGATAAATCTGATTCATACTGTGTGCCGCGCGCTCTTCGTATATTTGAGGAATATCTTCAATTATGCATCGTCCGTCGTTTGATGAAATTTATATGGAGCTGGCAGGCAACTTAGCCCTGCGCTCACATTGTGTTAAAGCCAAAGTAGGTGCGGTGCTTACCAAAGACACCCGCATTATTTCTTTGGGCTACAATGGCCCTCCGGCCGGCACACATAACTGTGATTTGGAATGGCCCGAGCATGGTTGTCCGCGCGACAGCAAAGGCAGTTGCTCGCTTGCACTGCATGCTGAGCAGAATGCAATTTTGTATGCAGCAAAGAATAATGTACCTATTGAAGGCTGTACATTATACGTAACGCTTTCGCCCTGCATTGCCTGTGCGCGTATTATTTACACTACAGGAATTAAGCGCGTTGTTTACCGCGAGTCGTATGCCGCATACAAAGGCATTGCCAGCGATGAAGGTGTTGATTTCCTCCGCAAATTTGGTGTAGAAGTGCTGCACTACGATGAACTATTGACCAGCCCCAAATCCTAATTATGCGCCGCGTCACCATTCTTTTGCCGCTGATTTGCGGTGTAATGCTTGCTGCAGGATTGCTCATTGGTGTTAATCTTGGTTCTGGCAGCGGTAATTCATCACCCGGAAGTCCGCTCAACAAGGTGCGCGCAGTTCTCGATTTTGTAGATGCGCATTATGTTGACACCATTGATGCAAATGCACTTACCGACAGAACAGTAGAAGCCTTGCTTGAGCAGCTTGATCCGCATTCGGGTTATTCAACTGCCGAAGAACGGAAAGCTATGAACGAGCCACTCGAAGGCAAGTTTGAAGGCATTGGCATTGAGTACAATATTCTCCGCGATTCACTTACCGTTGTGGCAGTTATTCCCGGCGGGCCTTCAGAAAAAGCAGGTTTACAGCCCGGCGACAGGCTTGTGCGTGCAGGCGGTCAGCAGCTTACCGGTAAAACCGGAATTGCCGACGGGAATATCCGCAAGCAATTGCGCGGCGCGGCGGGCACTGCGGTTAAAATAGAATTGTTCCGCCGCGGAAATTCCGGGCTGCTGGCCTACAATGTAACGCGCGGCAGCATCCCGATTCGCAGTGTAGATGCTGTTTACATGCTCAATGCGCAAACCGGTTATATCCGCCTGGTGCGCTTTGCCGATAAAAGCCGCGAAGAATTAGTTACCGCCGCTCAAACATTGCAGCAAAAAGGAATGAAAAGCCTTGTGCTTGATTTGCGCGGAAACGGCGGCGGATACCTGCATGCAGCCGTAGAAATCTGCGACGAATTTCTGGCCAACGGCAAGATGATTGTTTACACACAAGGCCGTACCGAAGGCCGCGTTGACTACAAAGCAACAGCAGAAGGGCAATTCGAGAAGCTGCCGCTGGCGGTCTTAATCGACCAGCATTCAGCATCAGCCAGTGAAGTAGTTGCCGGAGCTATTCAAGACAACGACCGCGGCATTGTAGTGGGCCGCCGCAGCTTCGGGAAAGGACTTGTGCAGCAAGAGCAAACGCTCAGCGATGGTTCCGGTTTCCGGTTGACTATCGCCCGCTATTACACACCCACAGGCCGCTGCATCCAGAAACCCTACACGCCCGGCGATGAAGAAGCCTACCGCGCCGAAGACTATAACCGCTACCGAAACGGCGAACTACTCAGTGCTGATAGTATTCACTTTGCAGATTCACTCAAGTTTAAAACGCCCGGCGGCAAAACTGTTTACGGCGGCGGCGGCATTATGCCCGATGTTTTTGTGCCGGTTGATACAAGTCGGCGCTCGCTTTGGCTATCGGAGTTGATGTACGAAAACACATTTACGTTTTTTGCCCTCGATTATGCCGCAGCGCATAAAACCGAATTGCAGAAGAAAGGCAGAGAAGCATTCATTAAATCATTTGAAATAACACCAACCATTGTTGCCGAGTTTTTCAAACACACCGGAGCCGAAAGAAATCCTGATGAAGAAGCAAGGCTTCGTGAGCAGTTTCACCGGTATCTCAAAAGCTATATCGGCCGCTCAGTGTGGAATGACGAAGGATTTTTCCCCGTCTGGAACAGCGGCGATCCGGTGATTGAAGCTGCTGTAAAAGCATTAAACTAGCATCGTGAAGCAGTTTAATTTTTTACAGCTACAATTTCACCATCAAATGGCGAAGCATCTTGCTTCGTATAGCTACAATCCCACCGTGAATGGCGAAGCATCTTGCATCGTATAGCTACAATCCCACCGTCGTGTCGCGATGCATCGCGACAACCCCTACAGCAAACTGCTTTTTTCCAAATAGCCTTCATTTACTAAAAAGCTATTTACTGATCATCTCAGTCACAAAATCACAAAAAAGAGAAGCTATTCCAAATTTCTTGGAATAGCTTCTTTTGAATAAAGCAAAAAAGTTTATTTTTTGTTGGCTGATGCAGCTGAATCCGCTTTTTTCACAGAGTCTGCTTTAGCTACCGCTTTAGTAATTGAATCGGCAATGTTCATAGCGGCAATAATACTATCACCTTCATTGCTCATTTCATTGCTAATAGAGTCTTTTTCTTTCTTTTCTTCAGCCTCAGAAGGGCCGCAGGCTGTGAAAGACAGTACGAAAAGAGCAGGTAAGGCGAAAGCTAGGATTTTTTTCATGGTTAGATGTTTTGTGATGCGAAATTAAGAAAATACTAAAGCATCTCAGTTTCTTCGCCCGGATATGTTCAATTCTTACCTTTGTCTGTGCCGGACCGTTTGTTCCGGCATTAACCAATAACACACATTGACTATGGCTTTTGAACTTCCCGCACTTCCTTACGAGCACAATGCGCTCGAACCGCACATCGACACAACTACAATGCAAATCCACCACGGCAAGCACCATCAGGCGTATGTAACCAACCTGAACAATGCCGTTGCCGGAACTCCTGCTGAGAGCATGAGCATCGAAGATATTTGCAAAAGCATTTCAAAATATCCCGCAGCAGTTCGTAACAACGGCGGCGGACATTACAACCACTCACTGTTCTGGACAGTAATGGGTCCCGGAAAAGGCGGAAACCCTTCAGGTGATCTTGCTGCGGCTATTGATGCTGCTTTCGGTTCGCTCGACGCGTTTAAAACACAATTTGCACAAGCTGCGGCTACACGTTTCGGCTCAGGCTGGGCTTGGCTTATTGTAGGTGCCGACGGCAAACTGGCGATCACATCAACACCCAATCAGGACAATCCGCTTATGGATATTGCCGAAGTAAAAGGCACACCCATTCTTGGCCTCGATGTTTGGGAACATGCCTATTACCTCCACTACCAAAATCGCCGCCCCGATTACGTTACGGCATTCTGGAATGTGGTAAACTGGGATGAAGTGGCACGACGTTTGCAAAATGCACGATAACGTGTATATTGCATTCACATCTAATCAAAACCTCTTACACCTATGAAAAAGGGTTCGTTTATTATTGCTATAGCATTAATGCTGCTGGCCGGGATTATCACTCCTCAACAAGTTTCCGCACAAAAATATCAGGGACAAAGTGTGGTAACTGGTGGTGTTGGATTTAGTGTGGTTGGACTTTTCTTCGGGCTAATAGAAAACGGTCTGGATGCTGGCACCGAAATCAGATCTACAAGAACTCCGGTATTAATTGGAGCCTATGATTATGGTATTTCCGATCGGTTCAGCGTAGGTATTGCGTACAGTTATCAGAGCCTAACATTGAAGTACGAAAACTATACTGATTTAAACGGGAATCTTGTAGTCGGAAGTTTTACCGATAGGCTTACTCGTCAGAACTTTGGTCTTCGTCCACTGTTTCACTTTGGTGATAATGATGACTTAGACATTTATGCCGGCCTTCGTTTGAGTTTAATGCGCTGGAGCTATAGCTCAGACCGCCCTGATATTTCAGACAACTTTGCTACCAATATTCTAGGTGGTATCAGTCCGGTTAAAGTTCAGGGTTTATTCGGGATGCGTTATTTCTTTACAGAAAACATTGGCTTCAACACCGAGTTGGCTATTGGGCCGAGCTATCTTGCAATGGTTGGTATAAATGCCCGTTTCGGCGGCAACTAATCAGCATTAGTTTTTGCAAAAGCCCCGGTTTCAACCCTGAAACCGGGGCTTTTGCGTTGCTCACACCAAACCGTGAATAAGAAAGTAAGCAAGGCGAAAGCGAACAGCAACTTTATATCATCTTTGCAGTAATGATAAAGCACGTTTTACTTTTGTTTTTTCTGCTCACCGCAGCTGGCAAGCTCAATGCTTCTGAACATAAAATTGCAGAAGTTTACATCACACTTGCCGATTCAGATACGGCTTTTGTTCAGGCAATAGCTGTTGCAGATACTGCACAGGCATTACCCGAAAAAATACAAACCGGCAGCCGCGAGAATGTAAAACTGATCGCAGCAATTCTGGCTTTCCCTTTCCCGTTCGGAATGATTGGTTTACACCGCATTTATCTCGGTACAAAGCCATGGGTGCCAATTGTGTATGTATGTACTCTTGGCGGTTGTTTCGGCGTATTACCGTTTATTGATTTTGTAGTAATTCTTCTGCAGGATGAAGAATCGCTGAAACAATATCAGAACAACGACAAAGTGTTTATGTGGGTAAAATGACAAAATGTTTTTGATCCACATCCCCTTGTCGCGACTCGATGCGTCGAGTCGAGTCTTTGATTCACTATGCTTTGTTTTCGATAATCATATTCGCTTGTTGCGACTCGATGCATCGAATCGAGTCTTTGATCTGACCACATCATCAACTTGCATCAACACATCAAGCAATCAAAAACAAAGGCTGTCCAGATCATTCTGAACAGCCTTTGTTGATTGAGTTTTAGAAAAACAGTTTACTCTACAGTTACTGATTTTGCCAGATTTCGCGGCTGATCAACATTGCACTCGCGCATTACGGCTATGTGATAAGCAAGAAGCTGAAGCGGAATAACTGTAACCAGCGGAGCCAGTTTTTCGTCGGTTTCAGGCACTTCAATTACATAATCGGCCATTTCTTTTACAGCAGTATCGCCTTCTGAAACAACGGCAATGATTTTGCCTTTTCGTGCTTTAACTTCCTGAATATTGCTTACTACTTTTTCATACGAAGCGCCTTTGGTTGCAATTACAACTACGGGCATTTCTTCATCAATCAGCGCAATAGGTCCGTGCTTCATTTCTGCAGCAGGATAGCCTTCGGCGTGGATGTATGAAATTTCTTTAAGCTTTAATGCTCCTTCGAGAGCAACCGGGAATGTATAGCTGCGGCCGAGGTAGAGGAAGTTGCGCGCATCTTTGAAAATAGAAGAGAGGTAACGAATCTGATCGTTGAGCTTGAGAATTTTTTCCACCTTGGCCGGAATTGCTTCTAGCTCACTCAGCAATTCAAAGTAATGTGTTTCGGTAATTGTACCGCGGCGATGACCAAGCATCAACGCCATAAGCGTGAGCACTGTAACCTGAGCAGTAAATGCCTTGGTTGATGCCACACCAATTTCGGGGCCGGCGTGTGTGTAGGAGCCCGCATGCGTTGCGCGGGCAATTGAAGAGCCAACCACATTGCACACGCCAAAAATGGTTGCGCCTTTTGATTTTGCAAGTTCAATGGCAGCAAGTGTATCAGCAGTTTCGCCTGATTGTGAGATGGCAATTACCACATCTTTTTCGCTGATTACCGGGTTGCGGTAACGGAATTCGGAAGCATACTCAACTTCAACCGGAATGCGGGCAAGGTCTTCAAACAAATACTCGCCAACAAGACCCGCATGCCACGATGTTCCGCAGCCTACAATGAGAATCCGGTCGGCATTCACAAACTTGTTCATGTATTCGCGAATACCGCCGAGCGACACAACACCTTCAGAACTGTTTACGCGGCCGCGCATACTGTCTTTAATAGAACGCGGCTGCTCCCAAATTTCTTTGAGCATGAAGTGGTCAAAACCACCTTTTTCTATCGCCTCAAGTTGAAGCTGTAATTCTTGAATATAGGGCGTGATCTCTTTGTTGTGAATGGTGCGGATACTGTATTTGCCATTTCTGTTAAGCACAGCAACCTGCTCATCATCGAGATAAACCACATTTTTGGTGTACTCAACAATAGGTGTGGCATCTGATGCAACAAAGAGTTCATCTTCGCCAACACCAATTACCAGCGGCGAACTTTTACGTGCTGCAATAAGTTGGTCTGGATTGTCTTCGTTGAGAATAACTATTGCATAAGCACCAACAACGTTGTTGAGCGCAATACGCACAGCCTCATCGAGAGCGACTTCTTCACGTTGCTGAATATCTTCGATGAGGTGAATTAATACTTCGGTATCAGTATCGCTTTCAAACTTGTGGCCGCGGTTTTTAAGCTCGGCTTTCAGTGACGCGTAGTTCTCAATAATGCCGTTGTGAATGATTACGGTTTTGCGTGAACCAGAAAAATGCGGGTGTGCATTAATATCATTCGGCTCTCCGTGCGTGGCCCAACGGGTGTGACCAATTCCAATTGTTCCGCTGCGATCACTGTTGCCAGCCAGATTGAGGAGGTCGGCAACTTTGCCCTTGCTTTTATATACATTGAGGCGGTTGCTGATTAATGCAACTCCCGCACTGTCGTAACCACGGTATTCGAGACGCTGAAGACCTTTGATAAGAATCGGATAAGCTTCACGCTGACCGATATAGGCAACAATTCCGCACATAATCGTTAGGTGTTAATTTAATTAACGCGTGTGTAGGTAAGTCGCAGTTTCATTTGGTTGGATGAAGCTGGCAACCCGCTGCCGAGCACAGCCCGGCGGGCATTGTTATTCGGAACAATTTCTTTTAGCAGCAATCCGGTGTTTGGCTCTTCGCCATTCAGCAGCCGCTGAAAATAGATGGCCATGTTTATACGATACTCGCCCGTTGCCGGATCATAATTTCCATCAAAATTTGATGCCGGAACAAGAAAGTCGGTCAGCAATTGCTGCTTTCCTGCATCATTGAAAGAAGTAACGTATAAACGGGTATTGGGTGGCAAATTCGGATCGCCAGAAGCTCCAGGATCAACCTTGATTACCAGTTCCGCTTTATTAATTGCAATGTTGTAGCCAAGCACATCAGGACGAAGTTGTGCGATGAACGGAAACTCAATGCGTGTTCGCAAACCACCTAACGACTGCACAAATATTTCTGTGTAGTTGTATGGCCCGGCACTTGAGTTGTTCAACTGATCCGTGATATCTGTAAAACTTGAATAATCATGCTGGTAACTTCCGAAATAGGCCGACTGACTGGTAATGGAGAAGGAAAAGGATTTGTTTACGTTGGCATCATCACGATAGTACATGGTGAGCCGGGTAAGTGTGTCTTTGGGCGAGAAGTAGAGTAATGCTCCTTCTCCGCCTTGTTGAGACGGATTATTGGGTGCAATAAACAATCCGTTTAAAGCTGTCAGTAATTCGGTATTATCGTTAAGTATGTTGCCCGCACCTGCAGCCAGCGAGAAAATGGAGTTGCCAAAAGCAGGATCGAGAACAATGCGTAAATGTGCCGGAAGCGTATCTGTTCCGCTGATTACGGATGTCCGCGGCCGCGGGGAAAATGTTATTGTTCCTACCGGAGCTGTATTAAATGTTTTGGTAGTTGTGGCGTAGTAAGCTGAGTCTTTATGAATCGACTCGGTCATCTGAAACACATTAAAGGTTTGCAGAGTTGCTGTATCGCCAAAAAAATCGAAATTGTAGCGAAGCAGCAAAACCGTTGAATCAAGAACGGGCGTGTTTCCGAAATTGATATTGTTTATTGTGCCCGGAATCAGGAACTGCGCATAAAGCCCTGCCATTGTTTTCCCGAAAATCGGATCGGTGTTGCTGCCAATAACACACAATGTTGATTTGTCGGAACGCAGAGAATCATCACGTTCTGTTTTTGTCCAGAGCGTTATTGTATCTGTGAGCTGAGCGTTCA
>JBKDHA010000213.1:0-7898 GCA_046335555.1 Bacteroidota bacterium | reverse complement strand
GAGAAACCCCGGTTAGAATACGGTTGAACTGATCTGAATAGAATTTAGCAGAATTTGTTACCCGGCTTGTTACTCCTAATCGGGGGAAACTTTAACAACAAGCCAAATGAGTGTAAAAATTAGAGAAAAGAAACTGAAAGACGGGCGTATATCCCTTTATCTGGATAAATACGATCAGAGCGGAAAACGCAGTTACGAAACCCTATATCTCTACCTGTCCGGCAAACGGTCAAACCCGCAGGATAAGGAAATCCGCGAACAGGCCGAACGGATGCGTTTAGCAACAGAATTGCGGCAATTGAACGGTGAAGAAAACCCGCTTGTACAGAAACAAAAATCTGCCGTGTGCTTTTACGAGATATTGGAGCGCAGTATTAAACGGCGGCGGGTTAACAGCCACCTAAAAGCCCTGAAAATTCAGTTACAGGAATTTACCAAATCCGACAGTTTACCAATTGGTACAATTGACCGCAATTTTATCCTTTCCTTTCAGGAATATCTGTTGAAAACCGTTAAAAACAGCACAAACACAGTTGCCGATAAACTAAAGAAATTCCGCACTCAATTAGAGGAAGCTAAAGAGGAAGGGCTGATACCGTTCAATCCGTTTAACAATATACCGTCCCATTTGCGGGTGAAATATAAAGAGCCGCCAATTGATCCGCTCACACCCGATGAAATCCGGCTGCTGATGCAGAATGCACAAGGCATTCCGGCGCAAATACAGCAATGTTTTTTTGTGTCACTCTTTACCGGCTTACGTTGGTCGGACGCAGCCGAATTGAAGAAAAGCAGAATACAAACTGTTTTGATTGAAGGAAAACGCCGGAAAGTATTTGCAATCACCGTAAAGAAATCAGACAAACCAACCTATCTGCCGTTATCCAAAGAGGCTATACATTTTCTGGCAGAACGCCGAAAGGACGAACGCAGCGAAATCAATACCAAACGGCTTTCAGGAATCAAAGCAACAGAAACGCCCTATGTTTTTCCGCGACTTATGAAACCTAATAAAATAGCCGGTTACGGCTATATGCGGCATCATTTAAATATCTGGGCTGAACGCTTCGGGATGAAAGGCCGCTTAAAGTATCACCTTTCCCGGCACAGCTTCGCTACCATGATGCTGCCATTGGTTGGAGATATTCGTGTAGTGCAAAAATTGTTGGGACACTCTGATATTGCCACCACACAGCGATACGCGCACGTTTTAGATAACTACAAAGCAAATGCAGTCGATAAAATTTCTGCACACAACTTTTTGAACAGATAAATAACGTTTCATTGCCCGGCTGCCAGATTGCAGCCGGGCATTTTTGTACCCCGATATGAAGAACCCGAACCCATCTGAAAATTTTCGTTCCCGGTATCACCGGTTTATGGTGTATTGGTGCATCACCCGCGCTGCACAGTGTTCTGATGAACAGGAAGAAATAACCAACCATTATTATTCGTTCCGTGAGCGGCTGCACCACTATGAAACGAATAGTTATACCAGCACAGTCCTTGCTATTTTCCGTGAAGGGCAACGGCTGAATGTATCGCCGCAACAGGTATTTGAGCAGATGGAACGCTGGCGCAAACGTTGTATAAATCAACTGCGCGACAATGGTTCGTTTGAAGATTGGGCGATTGCCCCGGATGAACTTACAGGCGAAACCGACCGGGCAAAAGTCAAGTTCATTCGCCGTTATTTTGGCTGTCTGGATATGCTGATTGAGATTGCAGATACGCTGCTGAACCGGTTTCCTGTTTCAGCAGAAGCGGTACAAATACGTAAAATAATTACTGAAACAACGGAATTACCCGCTCCTGAACCAGTGCCGGAACAGGATAGTAAAATAACAGCTATTGTTACGGAGTTTCCCGAAGAAATGAATATCCGGGAGGCTGCATTGTTTCTGAAATCTACGGTTGATACCTTGTATCAGATGACTTCACATCGGCAAATCCCACATTACAAACGCGGACGGCGGCTGATCTTTATTCAAAGCGAACTGAAACGCTGGCGGCTGTCAAAAGTGTTTACCAATACTGAGTTAGATACCGTTACTGCAACGAATAGGTATTTGGATGTGCCTTTAACGAAGAAACAAGGCCGAAAGGCTGGGTAATTTTAACTACTTCAATGAAAATTAGCCCGTTTAAGCGGGCTTTTATCCACCAATGCACAATTTTCCTAAAACACTTAAAAAAATCGAGTGAAAAAATCTGCAAGTGTCGTTATTGAGATAACTCATGTTGGGGTGCTCATAGTTTAACGCACAAGCATAATAAAACCTTTAAGCAGATACCCTTTTTCATCTAACCCGGTCGCCTCAATCAAATAGTAATACGTTCCTTCCGGTACTTCGCCGCCATTATACCTTCCGTCCCAACCTTGTGCCGGGTTATCCGTTTCAAAAATTAGGTTTCCCCAACGGTTAAAAATTTGCAGTCGGTAGGTTTTTATTTCCTTGTATGCTACGGTAAATAGATCATTCACCCCGTCGCCGTTCGGACTAAATGCGTTATAAGCCGTAAGTGCTGAAATTGGTTCTACTGGTGGCGGCGGTGGCTGTGCAGTATCTTCACACAAATAAATAGAAACATTATCAATATAGTAGTAAGCAGCAACCCCACCAGAAGGAGGTATAATTCCAACCGTATCCCAGACAGTATTAGAGTTAAATCTAAAATTTCCTATCGTAAAATATTGTTCCCCCCCAAGAGATACAAAAGTATCTGCAATTAATATCCAATCTGTTTTATTATCAATTATTGAATTTGATTCTAATATTGGTGTGTAATTTAATGTGCCTCCAAACGGATTAGAATTACTATCAACAAGCATCAAAGGGTTATTTTGTGATAGATATAAACCAATATTAGCAATTGCTGCATTAGATGAGTCAGCGAGAGATACATAAAACTCAGCGCAATATTTAAGCCCTCCAATTAATGGTGAAATCAATGAGCCTGAAATATATTCGCGTGCATTTGAAGGAGCAAATGCGGCAATACCTAAATAAGCACTATCTGAAAGGGGCATTTGCCAACCAATCCAGTTATTTGGAGCTAATCCCGGTTGGCATAAATGATAATAATCAGGTGTGTTTGAAGTAGTGCTAAACCAATTTTGACAATTAATAATATCCCCTAACCCGTTCGGACAAATTATACTTGTATCCATCCCCGGATTTCTTACCAGATTTTGCCCGTTTCCAGAAAGAAACCAAAAGCAAAAAAGAGAAAACAAAAACAGTCTTTTCATTGGTTTAAAAACCGCCGGACAAAGCAAAATCAATGCCCGGCGGTTGTTTAAAGTTACAAAATATTCAACGATTAACGGGCTATTACCAATCGTTCACTTTGTACCATTACTTCGTTTACGGTTATTTGATACAAATATGCGCCGGGCTGTAACGTGCTTAAATCTACATTTATTGTGCTGTTTCCGGCGGGTAATTGTTGGTTTGTTACCACACGGCCGGTAAGATCAACTAAAGTAAATGTAAGTACGTCAGCCTCGTTAAAGTTGCCTTTTACTGTTACCTGAGTAGCGGCAGGATTCGGAAATACATCGGCTGCAATTACAGGTATAGTTTCGGGTTCAGCTAAACGGTACGAATAGTTACCGGTTGCATCGTCAACTGTAATACCTAACATTACGCGGGCTGTATAAACAGCTTCACCGCTTTGTGCCGGGTGTTGTAAAGCAATAGGTAACAAAACAGCCGTATCAGTCGCAGAAAGCGAGGTATTATCCAACAACCAAGAACGGTTATAAATTTCAAAAACCGTTTTGTGTGTTTCAGTTAAATCGGTTGTACCAGACAAAGAAGTATTTAACTGCACAGCTTGAACCGTATCATCAACTAACGCTGCCTGTTCGGTATGGTTTGTTTTACCGATTTCGGTTGTATCAGTAGCTGCATAAAACTGTTGGTAGTCGGTATCTTCGGGCGTATTAAGGTTGAGCCAGTCGGGATTTTGTAGTAACAGTAAATGTGCATCTTTTGTGGCCATTTCCTTAATCATGTCGGTAGTTTGCACCTCTTCGGAAACACTGATTTGTGAACCGGCCAACATATCCCGTTGGTCGCCGCCCTGTGCTATGAGGAAAGGCGTTAAATTACATGGAGATGTTGAATTTGGGCTAATTACTGGTGTATTACCTGCACCTGTTAGACTTCCAAAACCCAAGAAAGTTCCTGTTGTGGGAATTGTTCCTATGTAATACCAATTAATCGGATTATTAATGTTTGAAACGAGCCTAATTGACCCCGCTAAATCTGAAGTAGCCGAACCCACAAACACATTTCCAGTTGGGTAAACGGTACTTTGAAAATTCGTTTGATCGTTTAAATAAGCTGCGTTACTGCTATTCGCGCCGGTAAACATACACGCCCGGTAGCTTTGGTTAAACGAGTTGCACACAAAGAACGTAGCCGGACAGATAGAATTAGCGTGGACACCTTCTCCCAAACCGGTAAACGTGTTTTGAGAAACAATGCACCCGCTCGAATTGGTTACATATACTCCGCGCAAATTGGTTGCCAGTGTTGCTGCATCTGAACTTTGCCACACGCCCGAAGTAGTGCGCACTATGCGGTTACTGTCTGCTTTGATTTGTGTACAGTTAATCAAACCAATACCGTAATGCAATTGTGTATTGTAATTGGTTTTCGGTTTTGCAAACAATACCCGGTTTGATTTCACCAACGCCAGAGCGGTGTTGCTGATGTTGGTTAACGTGATACCATACGCAAAACGGCTGATTGTATCGTTATTCAACACTGTTAGCGCAACTGGTGCAGCGGTTGTATTTTGAACAGTAATACCTGTTCCTACTTGTTCGCCGTAACTGCTTGCCGTGCTTGAGCATTGTAAAAGGCGGTTATTGGTTATGCTAACCGTTGAGCCGCTTACATCTGTTACGGTGATACCGTTAGGCAAACGATTTGCAGTGCTGGAATTTGAAATTCTGTTGTTCCCAATAGTGATAGTACGACCAATACAATTTGTAACCGAAATTCCTACCGCCGGGGCTAAAATCCAGTTGTTAAAATTGGTAAAGCTGTTGCCGGTTACGTTTACATTGTGCGCAAGGCTAACAACAACGCCCCTTCTGTTATTATCAAATTTACAAGGCTGGTTAGCAAGTGTTCCGCCTACATTGATAAATTGTGTATAAGGCACACCTTTTAGTCCTTCACAATGTACAGCCGTTCCGCTCATTGTTACGCTGTTGGATGCCACGATGTTTGTAAACTCCGCATTGCGAATAGTTGTGCCTGATGCTTTGGCATACACCCCTTTGAACAGACCGTTAAACAAATTTTTGTAGCTTGTTTGTGCAGCATCACCAATGGTAATATTACTCACACTGTTGATTTCAACACCGGCAAGGGTTTTAGTAGTTGTGGTTGGCAGTGCGGGCAATGCCGGTAAAAATGTACCGGGCATTTCAAAAACGGTACTGCGAACTAAACCGATGTGATTTGCTGCTGAATAAGGCTGTACTACAATTCCCTTAACACAATTTCTGAGGGTTGTATTTTCTACGGCAAACACACCACCATTAACCGATACAACTGCATTTCGTGCTTGCTGCAAGAGTGTGTTAGTGGTTGTTTTAAGTATTGCGGTTGTTCCATTGATATAAATACCATTCCAGAGGTAGCCACATTTAACAGAAGTTGTACAATTGGTAAGCGTAAGGCTTTTTGCTGCTGGAATATCAATTTGTGCATTAGCACCCATATTTATTGATGGCCAGTTTACCATAACTAACTGTTGATTAATGGTAAAAACACCATTAATATTAAGTTCAATAGGAAACGCCGGGGAGTGAGTTAGTGTATTTGTAGTTGTATTTACACACGATGGACAAATCTGCTGTACTGCCGAAATCAGCGAAGATGTATTACCGTTGTTTATTGTTATCAGTGCTTCGCTGCTTGAATAATTACAACAGGGTGTATTATTTACCAATGTATCGTAACCTATACAGCCGTTAACATCTGATACAGTTACCAATACACTACCAGAATTTGAAACCGGCAACGATGGCCAGTTAACAGTATATAATGGCTGTGAAGAACCGGCAGAAACCGGGATACTTTGCCAATTATACGATACAAGCGATGCAGAAGCAGAAACACTGTATTGCACAGGTGTACAGAGAATATTTGCTGCATCCCCCAAAACCGGTGTTATTTGTACGTTGCTTAATGGTACTGCTGTTATTTTCATTGTATCTCGGTATGTGCAGCCTGTTGCACCGTCGTAGCCAACAAACTCTAAAAAGGTAGTACCTGCTGTTGGGGTATAATTATAACTTATGCAGTTGGTACAAAGTTGTACATTATTGGTAATATCATTCCAATAACTCAACGTTGCATTTGATGCTGTACCTGATAATAATACTGGAGGCCCTACACATACAGTTTTGTCAGCACCTGCATTAACAGTCATTGTACTTATTACCGGGTTTACACTATATCCACCATACTGCGTACAGGTTATTGGCAAATTAACTGAAACCTGAAATGTTGTAGCTGTGTTGTAGGTATTTGTAAAACTAATTTGTTTGCAAAACGGATCAAGACAGGTAAATGTACCTTGTGAACTTGACCAATTGTACATCACACTATCATAAGGATTTACTACACTCAATGTAACTGTTTGTCCTAAACAGTGTGGTTGTGGAACTGCTGAAACAGGTATATAACTGAGATAGGTTTCTATGTTTAAATCATCGATAAAATAATAAGCAAAATTTGATTGTGTGTTCATTGCAGACTGGACATTTTGCCGAGGTTGTACATTATCACGATCAAAATTTCCTATTGTTATAAACATTTCCCCACCAGAGGCTGTAAATGTATCGGTAACCAATACCCAATTTGTTGTATCAGAAATAATTGATGAATAAACAATCTGAGGAGTAAGGTTATTTAAAGGCCCCCATGTGGTTGTACTTTGTAATGGTCGTATTGTAGATATATATGCACCCATATTACCAGTTGCACGTTTTGATGAATTAGCTAAACTCACATAAAAGGATACCCTATATTTTCCCGCTAACAAAGGTTGTGCTACACGCGCCTGAATATATTCTCTGTAATTTGTCCCTTGTGGTGGATTTTCTATATATGTCGAGAAACCACCCATATTTGCACCACTATGGGTATTTTGATAGCCAAATCCAGTTAACGGAGGAGATAGATTTGCATCTGTTGAGTTCATACTGTAAAACTCAGTTGAACTACTAGAATGAGGCTGTGTCCAACATGATACAAAAGCAATCTGTCCCGCATTGAGTGGAATAAATGAGTATAATTCCATATCCGGGTTGCAAACCAATTGACAGCCTGATGTTGGGCATTCGTTGCAATTCAGAATATTTGAAATTGACCGATAACAGATTGAAAAGTTAGAGGGAAAAGTATTTGATTTTGAAATTTTCAAGTAATAAGTTTGTGCCGTATTTAAACCTGAAAATGGCAATATTTCCATCGAATTATCAGCAACGGAGGAGAACAAAAGTTGTAAACCTGAACAATTACCTGAAAAAAGTTCGATTAACTGATATGCAGTATCCGGATGATCTGGCGAAATTAAACGTATTTCACCCTGTGTTGTTTGTGGCTTAAATGTAAACCACATTTCAGAAGAACTACTAACTGTATCATTAGAACAGCTATCAGGTTGAACATTAAAACTATTTGCAGATGCACAACTAATGCCGCTTTGTGCTTTTGTGCTGTTGATGCACACTAACGCGCACAACAGTACAAACAGGCTGCGGATTACACCAGCAGCAGGTTGGTTTGTTTTTTTCATCATAAGAGTTGAATACGTGTGTAGCACCGGAATTTTTATTCCGGTTTGGTTATCAAATTCAAGTGAGC
>JBKDHA010000212.1:0-3175 GCA_046335555.1 Bacteroidota bacterium | reverse complement strand
GAAGCGTTTGTACACTAATGCCCAGCTCGCGGCATAGGTCGGCGGAGCTTTTCCGGCTTGGTACTCTTTGAGCGCAGATAGGATCTGCGACTGGCTGAAACGTGATTTTTTCATGGTTGAACAGGTTTAAAGTTAAGTATTTCAACTTTTGCCTGTCCGAGGTTTAGGGGAGGCTACAGATAACCTAACCACTTACCAGAAAACCAAATAAACTAAGCATCTTCAATCCGTAGATTAATTAATAGGCTTTGGTGGTCATTAATTGACACGAAAAAACAAAACGTCAACACAATGTCTATCAATAAATTATAAAACATCATTGAGATACAATTATTGAGTGACATAAAAGGAAAATAAGTCAAAACTCCGTTGTCAATTTCATATAGTTTATGATTTTCAGGAACACAATACCGCTTTTATTTCGTGCCGGGAATCTCCTTTTCTGCCGAAAACCTGCTTTTACCGGTAAACAACTTCTATTTCAACAGCCTTTTGAGCCAAATAGCGGAATTATCAAATGATTAAGGGGAAATAAAAAAACCGGCCTTATCTAATTTAGAAGATAAGACCGACCTAGTACCCCAAACCGGTATAGAACGAGAGTTTGATTTTGTCCAGATATCATGACTGCCTCTTGTTCTCGAATAACTATATCCTTTGAATGTAAGAAAACGTTCCCAGCATTTGGTGGGCAAAGGTCTGTATTCACCCATACCTTCTATGCTGTCATTTTCATCAATTCAACAGAATCTCCAACTGTATTGAGGTCCTGAAGTTTTGAATCAAGATCGTTGAGGAAAGTTGAATAAACTTTATTCTTCAGTTTATCATGACTCCAACCCAAAGCATTCAATTCAGTTTCCATCTTTTTCGAAGTCAGCGACAACAGAAAAATACCAAATTCATTGACCGAAAACTGCAACATTGCTTTCGCTTTTTCTGTTGTTTCTCCATAACCAGACAACTCAAGAGATGGTGAATAGACAACCATCTGACGTGTATCTTGGTCACGATAGCTAACAATAGTAAGCCAAAACTCTATCCGACCTTTGCTCACATCAATCCTGATCATATCAGGATCATTCAGAAGTTCTTCGTTCTCGATCAGGCTTTTCACCTTAATAATATTTATTCAATTCATTAAAGATAATGAATAAACTAAGAGTTGTCAAGCTACAACCCCAACACCACCTCATCCGGATCTTTACCTCCGAAAATAAGTTTGTGCGGATTTTCGATCATCTGTTTAACAGCAACTAAGAAGCTTACTGATTCTTTGCCGTCGATAATACGGTGATCGTAGCTCAGCGCTATGTACATCATCGGGCGGATAACCACCTGACCATTTACTGCAACCGGACGATCAACTACATTGTGCATGCCCAGAATAGCGCTTTGCGGCGGGTTAATGATGGGTGTGCTCATGAGCGAACCGAAAACACCGCCATTGGTAATGGTGAATGTGCCACCGGTCATATCGTCAACCGTAATTTTTCCGTCGCGCGATTTTACAGCAAGGCGTTTGATATCTGCTTCAATTTCGGCAAGGCTCATCGACTCTGCATTACGCACAACCGGAACAACAAGTCCTTTGGGTGCGCTTACAGCAATGCCAATATCACAATACTCGTGATACACAATTTCATCGCCGTCAATCTGTGCATTAACAGCGGGAAATTTGTTGAGTGCTTCGCAAACTGCTTTAGTAAAGAACGACATGAAACCGAGGTTTACGCCGTGCTTTTCTTTGAACACATCTTTGTATTTGTTGCGCAAAGCCATCACCGCACTCATGTCCACTTCGTTGAATGTGGTGAGCATTGCGGTTTCCTGCTTAACGGCTACAAGGCGCTGTGCAAGCTTTTTGCGCAGGCTTGTCATTTTATCGCGGCGCTGATTGCGGGTACCGCCCCAGCCTTGTGCTGATGTTGCATCAAAACCGTTGGCAATAGCATTCATCACATCGCCTTTGGTGATGCGGCCGTCTTTGCCTGTTCCGTTAAGTTTGCCGGCAGCAATGCCGTTTTCATCCATCAACTTTTTGGCAGCCGGCGAAGGATGTCCGCTGGCATACGTTTCGGCAGCTTTCGGAGTTTCTGCTTTGGCAGCAGCAACAGGCTCAGGTTTATTCGCTTCTTCTTTCTTGGCTGCCGGAGCTTCGGCTTTCGGTTTTGCAGTTGGCTGCACAGAGGTATCAATGGTGCAAACCACATCGCCAACTTTAACTGTGGTGCCTTCGGCAACTACAATTTTAATGGCGCCGGCTTCTTCGGCATTGATGGTGAGTGTGGCTTTGTCTGAATCTACTTCGCAAAGCTCTTCGTCTTTTTCCACCACATCGCCGTCTTGCTTGAGCCATCGGGCAATGGTTACTTCGGTGATTGATTCACCGGGGCTGGGCACTTTAAGATCAATGATCGCCATAACGTGTGCGGTCGGGTTGTTGATGTGATGAAGCGTTGTGCCTCATCAAACATTTTATTTATTTATACTTTTTCGGGAGCAGTTGCAGCCACACCCATAACTGTTTCAATAATTTCCTGCTGCTCGCGGTTGTGCATTTTGGCAAAACCTGTTGCCGGACTGGCAGCTTCTTCGCGACCAACATACGTGAGCTGAATACCATTGTTGCGGCCATTCAGATCGCGGAAACGGCGGTCGGTAAATGTCCATGCACCCATGTTCTCAGGCTCTTCCTGTGCCCAGAAATACTCAGTGGCCTTGCTGTATTTTTTCACAAGTTCGCTGAGCTGTGTTTGCGGGAACGGGTACAACTGTTCAAGGCGAACAATAGCTGTATCGGTACGGCCATTTTTCTGACGCTGCTCTTCGAGATCGTAATAGATTTTGCCGGAGCAGAACACAATGCGTTTTACAGCAGCTGCTTTTACCGAAGCATCATCAATTACTTCTTTGAAACCACCTGAAGTGAAATCGGTAATTGATGAAACGCAGGCCGGATAACGCAGCAGTTTTTTCGGCGTAAAGCAGATCAGCGGCTTGCGGAAATCGCGCTTGAGTTGGCGGCGCAATGCGTGGAACTGCTGTGCCGGTGTTGTGGCATTTACAATTTGCAAATTGTTCTCGGCGCAAAGCTGCAGGAATCGCTCGATGCGGGCACTGGAATGCTCCGGGCCTTGACCTTCGTAGCCGTGCGGGAACAACAGCACAAGAC
>JBKDHA010000211.1:0-3802 GCA_046335555.1 Bacteroidota bacterium | reverse complement strand
CGGTGATTTACAGATGTGCGGTGATTCAACTTCTACAAAGCGGTGATTGAGCTTGTCGAAATCACCGGGGGGGGGTATTCACAGATGTGCGGTGATTCAGTTTCTACAAAGCAGTGATTCAGCTTCTACAAAGCAGTGATTGAACTTCTACAAAGCGCTGATTGAGCCTGTCGAAATCAAACCCGAACACGCACACGCATCATAAACGGATGCACCGGAACAGGTTGTTCACTGGTAAGAATACGAAGCGGTTGATAGCGCCAACCAAAAGTGAGTTGTATGTTGTTCACCCAACCTCCCATCAAACCAGCAGCACCATTCTTCACATAAATACGGCCAAGTGTTTTTGCAATACTGCTGCGATTTTGTTTTTGCAGTCCGAGGTTGAGTGTGCGACGAGTTTTAATTTGTTTTTGTACTGACTTTGGAAAATCAAACTGGTTTCGCTCGTTCGACTGATTGCATAAAACGGAGTTGCCGTTATTCCCCAAACGCATTTTGATTCGTAATGCCACATTATTCATCGGAACCGTTGTTTGTGCAACTGTTTCAGTGCAGATCAAAATCAGAAGAAGTGCGAAGATGGTTTTCATGGCTGTTTGTTTAATCAACACAGCAAACATACTTCTGCATAATTGGTTGCAGAAACGGAGTTCTGCCCTCTTGCGGTGATAAACTGCATTAACTGCAAAACGCAGCCTCAGCAGCTGTTTCATCCACCAGATTTTGCAAAAAACACAGTCCGACAGCCATTTTTTGCATTTTTCGCAAAAAAACACGCTAAAAAACCGCTTATTCTGGTTTTGTATTTAATTGATTTACAGAGAATTTTAAAGGCTCATTGTCTGCAAACCACATCTGCAAGATATTTCAGGAAGGCATATCGATTTTCTGCCTGAAAATCAATCTTTTACAAACACATCCGTTCGATTTTTTAAAAACATATTCCTTTTCGTCACACCTTTGTTGCGTTCTAATTAAACAAAGAACATCAAACTAAAATAGCCGTGTAGTCACACATTTATATCAATTTCGAATACGCTGACAGTTAAGTTTACAGCACATAAAATTCGTAATTGAACAACCCCAACCTCCCATTTTTTTCTCAGCACACCTGAGGTTGATAATTAAAAATCAACCGTTTACAGCTATAAAGTTTAAGCTATGTCCCGGCGCCGGTGCATAGTTTCGGAATCATTTGCTGTGCTTCACCCGCAACTATTCTATTGTAAAGCAATGAATATGTTGGTATTTTCTTAAATTGAAAACGTTTATCCAAACCTGTAATCCTCAAACATCAATAACCATTAAATTATTTTAAAAGATGAATCCTGAATACTATGTTTACCTCTGGCTGATTATTCCGGTTGCAGCCATTATTTTCTGGAAATCGGTATTGCGTTTGTTCTTTGGTATGGTCATTATTCCTGAAGACAGGATCGGATTAGTCACCAAGAAATTCGTGCTTTTTGGTGCAAACAAAGAACTTCCCGACGGGCGCATTGTAGCTGTAAATGGCGAAGCCGGCTTTCAGGCACACACACTTGCTCCGGGTCTTTATTTTGCCAAATGGGTTTGGCAATATGAGGTAACCATGCAGCCGTTTATCGTAATTCCGCAAGGCAAAATCGGTCTTGTAGTTGCAAAAGATGGTAAGGAACTTGAAAGCGGAAGCATTCTGGGCCGCAGAGTAGATTGCGACTTATTTCAGGATGCCGGTGCGTTTCTGAACAACGGAGGCCGAAAAGGCCGGCAAACCGTTTACATCACTGCCGGTGTGTATCGTATCAATACATTCTTGTTTGATGTGCAGCTTACCGATATGACGCACATTCAGGAAAACATGATTGGTATTCTTACCACGCTCGATGGTATGGCTATTGAACACGGCAACATTGCCGGTGTTAAAATTGAAGGTCATAACAATTTCCAGGATGCCGATGCTTTTCTTATTGCTCATGGTAACAAAGGTTTGCAGCCGCAAGTTATTCAGGCGGGTTCATATTACCTCAATCCCTGGTTTGTGCATGTTGAACAAGTACGCATGACCGAAATTCCGATTGGCTCTGTAGGTGTGGTAATTTCATATTACGGAAGCGAAGGGAAAGATTTAAGCGGTGCTGAATTCCGTCACGGTAACATTGTAGGCCGCGGTTCAAAAGGTGTTTGGGCTGAACCGTTCGGGCCGGGCAAATATCCGGTAAACCCATACATCATGCGTGTTGAAACAGTACCTACTACCAACCTCGTACTGAACTGGGCAAGCGCGCGTTCTGAGTCGCATCAGTTGGATAAAAACCTGAGCACAATTACCGTGCGTTCAAAAGACGGCTTTACGTTTAATCTTGATGTATCGCAGATTATCCATATTCCGATGACGGAAGCGCCGAAAGTAATTGCACGTTTCGGAAGCATGACCAATCTGGTGAGTCAGGTGCTTGAGCCTACAATTGGTAACTATTTCCGTAACTCGGCACAGGATGCGGAAGTGATTGACTTCCTGAAATCGCGAAAAGAACGTCAGGAATCAGCCAAAATGCACATCAGTAAAGTGCTTGAAGAATACAACGTTCATGCGGTAGATACGCTTATCGGTGATATTGTTCCTCCTGATTCGCTGATGAAAACGCTTACTGATCGTAAGCTGGCGCAGGAGCAAATGGCCACCTACGAAACACAGCGTAAAGCACAGGAAACCCGCCAATTGCTCGAAAAAGAAACAGCTATTGCAGAAATGCAGAAAGAAGTTGTAAAAGCTGAACAGGGCGTAATGATCAGCGAACGCATTGCTGATGCTGCGGTTAAGAAATCGACAGGTGAAGCGCAGAGTGTAAAAATTCAGGCTACTGCCGAAGCTGAACGCAACAAGATTACTGCTGCCGGTGAAGCCGAAAAAGTTCGCGTACTTGCTGAAGCCGAAGCCGAACGCACAAGAGTTACTGCGATTGCTGAAGCCGAGAAAATTTCGGTTACCGGTAATGCCGAAGCTGAAAAAATTCTGGCCATCGGTAAATCTTCGGCCGAGTCGTACAAGCTTGCCGTTGAAGCGATGGGCGGAAATAACTTTACGCAGCTCAAAGTAACTGAAGCAATTGGTACAAACAATATCAAGATTATACCTGATGTGCTCATCACCGGCAACGGCGACAGCGCTAACGGCCCTATCAGCGGGCTTCTCGGACTCAAGTTGCTTGAAACCATGAACCCGAAACCAGCCGTTACGCCTCCAACGGCCGACAGCACAACAACACAAGCTCCGGAAAACAACGCGTAATTCCGAAGCCCGCGGAGAGGCAAAACACATAACCCCAAAAGCTTCTCCGCAAACAAAAGCCAAAAAGTCGCTCTGATATTGGAGCGGCCTTTTGGCTTTTTGTGTACTTTTGCCGAACGATACGCGGATGTGTCGTAATTGGTAGCCGAGCCAGACTTAGGATCTGGTGCCGCAAGGCGTGTGGGTTCGAGTCCCCCCATCCGCACAGCCCCCGCCTTTTTGCGGGGGATTTTTTTTATATCGGGACGAGAAGTTTATCCCGAGTGAAACATCGTGGAATCGAGGGAAGTCCCCCCATCCGCACTTCTGAGAGTGAAAAGTGAAGAGTGTAAAGTGTAAAACGAAAACAGCAACGGCGATCCTTGGATCGCCGTTGTTGTTGATGTAGGGAGTGTTCAGTTAACTGTGTCAGGATTTAACAATCTGTCACCAAAGTAGGTGTTTAATTCATGCCGAACAGAGTTCCATCCGAACATTTTTCCCTGCCATTTTGTGTTAGCATTTACAGTGGCTAAGTAAATCAGTTTC
>JBKDHA010000210.1:0-83171 GCA_046335555.1 Bacteroidota bacterium | reverse complement strand
TGGAGGGTTTGCAGTTGACAGAATGCAACCAGAATAAATAACACAGCCGCTAATGATATTTTACTGACTTGTCTTTTCATTGCTGTAATCAGGAAATAAAGCAGCAAAGCAAACACAGGTAAATACTCAATCATAGGTCGCGAACCGAAACTGCCGCCATAGAACCACATCCACCAACTGGAAAGGATATACACCACAATCAGCAGAAAAACGGCTGTTAAAATGGCTTTGTTCTTGTTGTTGCGGTACAGATAATAAAAGCCACCCAATGCAAGCAAAGTCAGCGGCGTATAAACAAATAATCCTTTGCGATAACTGAATAAAAACTCAGTGAAATGGAATGAAGTAAAATCGAAACCTTCATTACCATACGAATTGATATACCAGTGTCCGGTTTGAATTTTCCAAGTGATGAATTGAATAAAAATTATCCCAGTAAAAAGCAGAAATGATGAAAGTAACAGCTTGAAATTTTTGAAGACAGATTGAAAACGTCCGAGAAGTTGCTGCGTAGTTTGGCCTTCAATAAAAATCCATCCTGCGATAAGCAAATTTACAGGGCGAACAAGCGCAATCAATCCGAGCAGAAGCATCATCAGCAACAATGATTTGTTTTGCCCTGTTTGCATCCATTGGCGTGTTTGCAACATAAAGCAACTCACCAGCGCAAAAGAATAAACGTGCGACATCATCGGCTCTGCTATTGCATAATAAAACAAGTTTGTTCCGAAAAGAATTATCAAAACAACGGATGTTGCAGCTATTGGTTGAGGGAAATAGCTGAGTAAAAAGCGCCGCAACGCATACAAACCAAGTGCGAGGTAAAAAAACGCACCGATATGCGTCCAAACGATATAAGGTTTGGAATATCCATCGGCAGTTGCACCACTTAGTTTGGCTGTAAGATGTCCGGCAAGAAAAAAAGGTGTTTGAAGCAATGCCGTGCCGCAGAAATATTTGTTTGCTGTATGCCCCTCAACTTCAATTCTATAATCGGCCTGATTATGCGCATCGTTGTAACGTGCTTCTATGCTGTCGCGAAAATTGAAATTGAGATCGTTATAAATAAATGTTGCCGGGAGATATGCATAATATCCTTTACCGTCTGATATTATGCTGTACGTCCAGAAATGCTTTGATAGCCGAATATTTATTGTAACCAGCATACAGATCAGCAATGCTGCCGGAATTGCTGATATTATCCCTATACGGCTTAACTTATGCAACATAGTCACTGGTTGGTATCAACTTGTAATCTTAACCTTTAAGCCGCTAATTTAATTGAATTGTTATTGGCCGTGTACATAAAAATGAGTATGAAAAAGCAATAATCTTCTTTTTCTGCATCTTTACAGAAATACATTCAAAGCATGAGATCACTTTTTCCCTCACTGGCATTCATACTTTTTACAGTTACATCTTTTTCGCAAACTGCCGGGCGCAGGGTTTATACACAAACACCTGAATCTGCAGAAGTCATTCATCAGTTTAGTTTGCTCGACAGCGCAAGCAACGACGGAAAACTGTTTAAGATAGGAACAGCAGACGGCGGCGAGCCTTTATATATGTATGTGCTGTTGAAAGGAGGCTGTTCTAATTTGTTTGTAGCACAGCAAAAGGCACAAAAAATGCCGGTGTTGTTTATCAATAACGCAATTCATCCCGGTGAACCTGATGGAGTTGATGCTTCACTTGAATTAGTGCGCACACTTCAGCAACCCGGTATGCTGCCCGATAATCTGCTGATTGCAATTGTGCCGGTGTTTAATGTTGATGGTTCGCTGAACCGAAGTGCAACCAGTCGCGCAAACCAGAATGGTCCTGATGAATATGGTTTCCGCGGCAACTCGCTGAACCTTGATCTGAACCGCGATTTCATTAAAACTGATGCACTTGTTACACAGGCATTGCAGCGTGCATTTCAATTACTAAAGCCTGATGTTTTTGTTGACACGCATGTTTCAAACGGAGCCGATTATCAGCATACCATGACGCTGATTGCAACGCAGAAAGATAAACTGCATCCGCTGCCCGCAAAGCTGATGAACGATACACTTGTACCGATGCTGTACCAATCAATGCAGCAAAAAGGTTGGCCGATGTGTCCGTATGTAGATACGCGGGGCGCAACACCCGAAAGCGGAATTACAGGTTTTTTAGAAACACCGCGATTCTCAACCGGCTATGCTGCATTGTTCAACTGCATCGGCTTTGTGACTGAAACACACATGTGGAAGCCTTATAACGACAGGGTTTGGGCTACTTACGATATTCTGATTTCGTTTGTAGAGCTGATGAAATTGCACGGAAAATCAATCAAACGAGCACACAAAGCTGCCGATGAACAAGTACGTACACAGCAAAATTTTGCACTCAGCTGGGAACTGGATACAACGAAATTTGAACAGGTGCAGTTTTTGGGCTACGAAGCAAAGTACAAAACCAGTAACATAACCGGTCAGCAACGTTTGTATTACGACCGCAATGCGCCTTATACAAAAGCATTGCCGTATTACAATACCTACAATGCAGTAACACAAGCACAGAAGCCTTATGCGTATGTTGTTCCGCAGCAGTACAAAGAAGTTATTGCACGGCTCAACTTAAATGGAGTGCAAATGCAAACTATAATGCGGGATACGGTTCTCAGTGTTGAAACCTATTACATCGCATCGTATCAGACCACAAAAACGCCTTACGAGTCGCATTATTTGCATTACAACACAAAGCTGCGACGAGAAATGCAGTTTATTCAGCTTCGTGCAGGCGATTTGCTTGTAGTTGCCGATCAAACCTGCAACCGCTACATTGTAGAAACATTAGAACCCGAAGGCGGCGATAGTTTTTTTGCATGGAATTTCTTCGATGGTATTCTACAGCAGAAAGAATGGTTCAGCGATTATATTTTTGAAGAAAAGGCCGAAGAACTTCTCGCTACTGATCCACAACTAAAAGCAGAATTTGAGGCAGAACGCGCCCGTGATGCAAAATTTGCCGCCGATCATTGGGCACAACTGAACTTTATCTACCAGCGATCTGTTTACAAAGAGAAAACTCACAATCGCTATCCGGTTGTGCGTATTCTGCAGCCTGTGCAGCTTCAGGCAAAACCTTATTCTGCTCAATAATGAAACGTATTAATCTCAGAGCTTATGCGATAATTGAGCATAATGACTTTGTACTGGTAACGGATGAATTTCGAATCGGGAAACGCATGACTAAGTTCCCCGGAGGCGGTCACGAGTGGGGCGAAGGACTTGCCGAAACTTTACTGCGTGAATGCCGCGAAGAATTGGGTCAGCAGCCAACATCTCTGGAACACTTTTACACAACCGATTTTTTTGTGCCTTCTGCTTTTCACAGTTCAGATCAGTTGGTTGCCGTTTATTACAGAGTTATACTTCCTGAACCGGAAAAAATTGCAGTGAAGGACGTTCCTTTTGATTTCGATCAGGAAATTGATGGTGCTCAACTATTTCGCTGGATCAACCGCAATGAAATAAGTGCTGATCATTTTACTTATCCGATTGATCAGCATGTTGCAGCGATGCTGCGTGTCTGAAACTCCTGAAAAATTTAACGCCCGCCGTCATTACTGATCGGCGGGCGTTTTTGCTGGTGTGCGGAGATTCTTATTACCAGGTGCTTCCCGGTTCTTTTTTACCAACTGAGAAAACACGCGAAATATTGAAACCGAAACGAATTGCACCTTTAACCGGATTGGCACGGGTGTAAGGAATGTATTGTGCTTCGTTAATTCCATAAGCATTGGTGAAATGCAGCTGGAATACGTGGCCGCCGGTTTCGATATCAAGACCGATACTTATCGGATCATAGAAATTATCGAAATCGGTGGTGTATTTATTCAGGCGGCGGGCATATTCAAAGGTAACGGCCAACCGCTGAGTGAATTTGTAGCGACCCGAAAATCCGGCTGCAAAAATATCGTTCTTGTCGCTTACACGCTCTACAAGATTGTAGTGTACATGAAATGTGTTAATCTGCAGCGAGAGGTTGTTCGAGAATTTGCGCGAAAGAGTAAGCGTATTTACATACGACATACGCGAACTGGCATAGCTGTATTTATCAACTCCGGTAGTTCCGCGGTTCGGATCTTCCATGGCTGTGTAGTTTGCCGTGCCCTGATAAACCAAAGATACCGGCATTTTATTATCGGTAGTCTGACGGAGAATACGCACTTTAACCGCACCGTCGATCAGTTTTTCAAACGAACTGCGGCCAATGCCTACATTGAGCCAATCGGTAACGCCATAGTCGAGGCCAAGACGAATGCCTGCCGGGCCATCGAGACCAAATGCATTCTTTGCGCCGCTGTTCAATTCACCAAAACGGTGACCGATGCGGAAGTCTAACATACTTTTACCAACAACTTCGCAGGTTGGGAAATTAATCAATCGTGAGTTTTTAAATGTGGCACGAACAAAATCTTTGGAATTATTCTGTTCTTCGGCCAGCATTTGATCCAACAAAAGTTGAGTTGAATCAACCTGTGCATGTACGAGGCTTGAAAACAGACTGAGTATAGCGAGAAATAAAATTCGTTTCATAAACGGATGTGTTTACTGTTAGTTGTTGGGATAACCAGCCTGAACCCATTTGCGGATCAGTACCTGCTGACAGTTATCAATAGGAGGACCGGAAGCAGGCATAGCCTGAAAACCTGCTTGTTGAAAAACTGAGCCAACAAGCTGACCCGATGCAGCCACAGCTGCCACACCCTGATAATTATCCAGAATATATGGATTCCCTGATGCCGCATTGTGGCAGGAAATGCAATTGTTATTAATGATTTCGGTAATCTTACCGCTGTAGGTTGGTGTTATGGTTGTATCGCAGTTGTTGTTGATAATGAGTTCGGGATACAACTCTTCAACATTATCATTATAACAACCCGAAAAAAATGCGGCTGATGCAACCAACGCCAGAGCAACTAGTTTCTTCATAATTAATTGTTTTTAGCACCTTGTTCAATCCAAACAAAAAGCAGTGTTGTCTGGCGTTTTGAAAGCGCCGGATAGGGAGGAAGCGGCATTACATCCTCATCCTGACCAGTTACAATTTTGTAAATGTCGCTTCCGTTAGCATTGCCAGGTTCAATATCACCTTCTTCCATTACGTCATTGTAATCAAGAAGTGTAAATTCGGATGTGTTGGTAGTTCCGTGGCAACCGTCGTGCTGACATGACGTTTGAATGATCGGGAGAATTTCATTGACGAAACTCACTTCACGTTCAGGCAGAACAGGCTCATGCTTGCAGCCTGCCGCAAATGCAACAAGACCGAGCACAGAACCAATGATTATTTTTTTCATGTTGCTACAATTAATATACACAAATATATCCTTTTTTCGTGAAGATAATGCTGATACTAATCAACGCGCTGCTTGTATTTTTCAGGGCAAAAAAAGGCCGCCGGCAATATTTTGCTTTCGGCGGCCCACCTTAGAGACTGTTAAGGAATTTTCTTACTAATGATTTCGTGTCTTTTTCGCCCTGTCGGTGTTGCTTTTTTCTCAAAGACCTTCCAGGTATTTGTTCAAAAAGCGCCTTGACAGGACGAAAAATCCTTCAAAATCAAAGCGCAACAAAATTCCTTAACAGTCTCTGAGAACAGAAATCGTTACTGCCCGGTTTTAGCTTTTTTCTGTTGCTCGCGTTTAATCAGTTCTGCAATGTTTACTCGCAATCCAATTGTATTCGTCCATAGCCACGCAACCGAAATTTCGTCATTATGCACCGGCTGCATATCATGCGTGATACAAAATTCAAGTGATGCAAGGTTATTAACCGTAAAACCGGCAGATGCCAAAGCTTGTGCTGTGAAGCGCCTGTAGCTGTCGGGCCTCAGCACAATTGCATTCGGGTAAAGAAATGCCGAAGGATCAGCATTCGGGTTGTTACGGATAATTCCGTTTCGTGATTTAAGCATACTGCTCATGCCAATTCCAACACCGATATAAGGCCGGATGCGAAGTGCCGGAAACATATACCGAAACTGAACATTGCCGGTTAAACACATAAACCGTTCATCAACATCATTCACACGGTTTGTTTGTGCATCCTGTATATAGATAATGTCGCCGCTGCCGCGTGTTTCATAGTTGATGTTGGTCAGCACCCAAAGCACATCATCTTTCCAAGGTGCTGCATAAATACCTATTCCGGGAGAAAGAAACGATGAAGATTGAAACCGGTCATCTGGATTTTGATAAGCCGGACGATACACCATTGAATTAGAATTGGCATTAAATGTTAGCCCCCATTCGGAGAAGAAATTACTTTTTTGCTGAGCGCAAAGATGTGATCCGATCAGCAGTAATGACAATAGTTTGAGCTTCATCAGCGGCAATGGATTACAATTTGAATAAATCATGCAAAAGAATATCAGTCCGGCCTGCAAAGCCGAAAGAGTGTAAGAAATAAAAAGAAGTAGAATGCCAAACAAGTATGCCGGGGGCGAACTTGCTTTATGCTGCATGCAGGTGATTTTCGCAATGCAGCAGTATAACGGAAGGCTTCAATTATTTATTGTAATCTGCCGGAGTGATTTTCCGGAAGCGGGTAAAAAGAATGGCAAGTGTTACTTTCCACATATAATAAATTGCTCTGACGGCATCAATAGATGATGTTCCGCCCTGCCGTTCGCGCATCTGAACCGGTACTTCCTGCACTTTAAGTTTAGCGCGTGCAAACTGTATTAAAATTTCGGGCTCCGGATATTCGTCGGGATACCAGTTGCAAACCATTTCGAGCGCCCGTTTACCAAGCAGACGAAGTCCGGAAGTGGTATCTGCAATGCGCATTCCGGTTAATAAATAGTTGAGCCTGCTGAACCAGCGTATGCCCAAACGCCGCAATGCCGACGACTGAAAACCTTCGCCGGTTATGAAGCGTGAGCCGATCACCACATCACAGTTTTGCAGTTCAAGATGCTGAATCATTCCGGCAATAGCTGCGGCAGGATGCTGCCCGTCGCCGTCAACCTGCACCGCTGCATCAAAGCCGTTTTCGAGCGCATAGCGGAAACCGGTTTGCACTGCCCCTCCGATGCCCAGATTAACCGGCAAGTGAAGCGCAATGCAGGGCAGTTTGTCAATAATTTCGGCGGTAGTATCAGTTGAGCAATCATTCACCACCACAATCGTGAGGTCAAGACCTGCCGCCGCCGCCGCTTCGCGCAGTTCATACACAACAGCTGCAATGCTTTGCGATTCGTTGTAGGCAGGAACTACGGCGGCAGTTTTCATAGCTGGGTGGATTCAAATGTAAATGTTTTGCCGTGTGCCGTGAAATAGGTTTTCGCTGATTTTGTAAGTTTGCCCGAAATGCATGCACTTTACCGTCTTTTCAGAATAAATCGGCTTAGTACAATACAGCTTAACAATGTGCTGGTTTGGTGTATGCTTATTCCGGCACTTTTATCGCTTCTGTTTTTTTGTATCATACTATTCATTTTAACAGAGGAATTTGCTTTACCAAGTGGCGCTGATTTGATTGTGTATCTCCCTTTAATACTTATATGTTACTTGATCGTTCGGATTTTCACTTTCCGTAAGCGTCATTGGTGGTCGTGGATCGTGCTTACATTTCTTTTTTTTGGTGGCTTTATTTTCGAAGTAGTATCTAATATTCTTGAATTGACCTATTGGTTTAATCAAGGAGAAATAGACATTTTGTTAGAAGGGTACGGTTATATCGGTTTTAGTCTGTATTTGCTTGTTCAAATTATTAGTTTTCTGCTCAATGTTTATATCGTCCTCGGACTTACTTCCCGGCGCATTGCCGGTTATCATGGCATCGGAAAAATAGCATTTACGGTTACCGTTGCACTTGGGGGAGTAACCGGAATTTTAGCTCTGCTGCTGCTCTTTTTTTAGATTTTCAGGAATATTCCAATCAACCGGCTGATTGATTTTACAACCATTGCTTCTGAATAATAAGCCTATTTTAACCGTTCATTTGCACATATTAATCAGATTGACGCTAAAAAAATGAAGTTCAAATCATCTCTTTGTCAATACTATGGCTCGTTTTTGCCGTTCGTCGGCTGATAGCTTGCGTTCATAGATCTGCTGAAAAAAACTCCCGAAAAACTGGCGAGGCAACAAAAAATTCATTATATCTTTACGTAGCAAAAACAGGGGAAACCAAATTATCCCAATCAAAGCATACATATTCTCCCGAAATATGATTGAAACAGCAGCACCAGCCCTTTCCGAATACTTACAAAAGTTTTTCGGATTCACGAAGTTCAAAGGGCCCCAGGAAGCTATCATCAACAGCATTCTCGACGGTAAAGACACCTTTGTGATTATGCCCACCGGTGGTGGTAAATCACTTTGCTACCAATTACCGGCATTAATGAGCGAGGGCACCGCTATTGTAGTGTCGCCTCTTATTGCGTTAATGAAGAATCAGGTTGATGCAATCCGCAATTTTGGCTCCGAAGAAGGCATTGCACACTTCATGAACTCTTCGCTCAGCAAAGCCGAAATAGCTCAGGTGCGTAAAGACATTACTTCCGGCATCACCAAACTGCTGTATGTAGCTCCCGAATCGCTTACCAAAGAAGAAAATATCAGTTTCCTGCGCGATATACAGATCTCCTTCTTCGCTATTGATGAAGCACATTGTATCTCGGAATGGGGACATGATTTCCGCCCCGAATACCGTCGCCTTCGTCCTATGATTGAAGAAATAGGGCAGGTACCCATTATTGCACTTACAGCAACAGCTACTCCCAAAGTGCAGCAAGACATTGTGAAAACTTTGGGCATGACGGAGGCCAATATCTTTAAATCATCTTTCAACCGGGGCAATCTTTATTATGAAGTGCGCCCGAAAAAAGATGTTGTAAAAGAAATTATCCGCTACGTTAAAAAACAGCCCGGGAAATCAGGAATTATCTATTGCCTGAGCCGCAAAAAAGTAGAAGAGCTTGCCGAAACACTCAAAGTAAACGGCGTTAAAGCACTTCCTTATCATGCAGGACTTGATGCCCAAACCCGCGCAGCCACACAGGATAAATTCCTGATGGAAGATATTGATGTGATTGTAGCTACAATCGCATTCGGAATGGGTATCGACAAGCCCGATGTTCGTTTTGTAATTCACCACGATATTCCGAAGAGTCTCGAAGGTTATTATCAGGAAACCGGTCGTGCCGGCCGCGACGGCGGAGAAGGAAATTGCCTCGTTTTTTACAGCTTTGATGATATTCAGAAGCTTGAGAAATTCATGAAAGGCAAACCTGTTGCAGAACAGGAAATCGGCAAACAGCTCCTGCTCGAAACCGTTGCCTATGCCGATACATCCATGTGCCGCCGCAAAATTCTTCTGCACTATTTCGGTGAAGATTACAAAGAAGAAAATTGCAGCGGAATGTGCGACAACTGCCGCCATCCGAAAGTAAAAGTAAATGCTACTGATGATGTTGCATTGGTTGTAGAAACAGTTAAAGCCGTTAAAGAAAAGTTCAAAGCCAAACACATTGAACAGATACTTCTCGGCATTACAACTGCAACCGTAAAATCATACAAGCACGACGAACTCGAAGAGTTTGGAAAAGGTGTTGAAGAAGGTAAAGATGAAATGTGGTGGAATGCAGTAATCCGCACTGCCGTTGTTGAAAATCTGCTCAGCAAAGACATCGAAAATTACGGACTGCTGAAACTTACCAAAGCCGGTAAAGCATTTATCGAAAAGCCATACGAAATAATGGTTTCGAGAGATCATTCGTATGAAGATACCGAAACCGACGACGATGATGTAATTGCAGCAGGAGGCAAACAAAGCGGAGGCGGAGCCGATACACAGCTTTACAGCATGCTCAAAGATCTCTGCAAAACAATTGCACGTCAGAAAAACCTTCCGCCGTATGTGGTGTTTCAGGAAACCTCACTTGAGGAAATGGCTATTCAGTATCCCACCAGCATGGATGAAATCATGCGCATTACAGGTGTGGGTTCCGGAAAAGCTGCCAAGTTCGGTAAACCTTTCATCGAACTTATTGCCAAATATGTTGAAGAAAATGAAATAGAACGTCCGCAGGATTTGGTGGTGAAATCAATCGTCAACAAATCAGGCCTGAAAGTTCATATCATTCAAAGCATCGACCGCAAGCTTGATCTTGTTGATGTTGCAGGTGCCAAAGGACTTAAAATTGATGACGTAATTTCTGAAATCGAAAGCATTGTTCACTCCGGCACTCGCGTAAACATTAACTACTACATTGATCAGGTTGTTGACAGCGAAAAGCAAGGTGAAATAGTTGACTACTTCCGCGAATCAGATAATGATTCTATTTCGGATGCTATTAAAGAACTTGGTGAAGACGATTTTTCGGAAGAAGAAATTCGTCTTGTGCGCATCAAATTTATCAGCGAATTCGGTAACTAATTTGCCTGTATAACTAAAACGGGTGCTTTGTTTGCTATGTGCAAACAAAGCACCCGTTTGACTTTTATAAAAGAGCCGAATTATGCCGCATCGGCCTCAAATTCTTTGAATCGTTTCCATTCAAAATAATGTACAGATTCCGCTTTGCGGCTAAATTCGGCGCGGAGCTTTTCGTTGAGTTCCGGATGTGTTGTTTGTTGTGCGCAGAAAAGATTGAGTAAACGCTCTGTGGTTTCAAGCTGTAAAAGTGAACAACTGGAACGGATGCTGTTGCTGATACGTTCCGCTATAGCGGGAATCTGTTGCGTGTCCATTTGATGAAGTATTTATCAATGTTAATACTGTAAATGCACAATCTGTGCCAATGTTTGAATGTGATGTACTGATGTGTTTTAAAAAGCCGATTAACTAAAACCGATTAATAATTTACAACAAACGGAAGCGAAAGTCAAGATATTGTTTGTATGTGGCGGAAAGTGAGGTTGATTCGTTCATTGCAATGTGCAGCAGTTCGGGGCAAACTATGTTGCCAGTTCTGTTGAGTTTCGCCGTGCATCAGCAGCAAACTTCCGTGTCCGAGAAGTAAAGTGTGTTTTTGTAAATGGTTGTTTTTATGCCGGAGTAAAAATCGCCGGGGCTGTCCGAGACTTACCGAAGCAATTACCGGATCAGAACCGAGCTCGGGTTCGTTATCGCTGTGCCAGCCCATGCTGTCGGTGCCGCTGCGGTAGCAATTACAAAGCACACTGTTGAAACGAAAGCCTGTTTCCGTTTCTAATTTTTGCCGCAGTGCATTGAGTTCATCAGTCCACGGCAGCGGTTCATGTTTTAGCCCGCTGTAGGTATAAGCCGCTCCCGGATCGCCATACCAGGCCGTGAGGCGCGGCTGCATAACCATACGGCCAAACATACGGATGGGCTGCTGCTGCCAGTGCAGCGAAGCACGCAACTCTGCAAAAAGTGCTGTTGCATCTCCGTCTGCAATCCACTGCTCCTGATAGTGTACAGCAGCATCTTTTAGAATATGTAAAGGCCAGTCTCCAAACATTTTCGCGTATTTTCACAACAGCTATGATAAAGAAATGTTTGCTGCTGCTGTGCTGCTTTTTTTCAGCAGCCTATCTGTTTGCACAACCAGTGCGCAGCTTCAGCGGAGCAAAAGGGCCTGAACTGCGCTGGACACTGCTGCATCCGAAAGCCGGAAATAT
Organism: Bacteroidota bacterium; assembly: GCA_046335555.1. Lineage (GTDB taxonomy): Bacteria > Bacteroidota > Bacteroidia > Palsa-965 > Palsa-965. The sequence continues at coordinate 71,545 of JBKDHA010000210.1, read as the reverse complement.
TGGCTGGAAATGCGCTCTGCGTGCCCGGTTTGTAACAGACTCGCTCGAAAAAGCAGGTATTCTGCGCGACGGAAATGGCGGACAACTTGACGCATTCAGACATGCTTATTGGATGGCACTCATGGTGCAAAAAACTTCGCCGGTGCGCGCAGAGCAACTCGGACAGGCTCACGAGAAATCAAACTACAAACAATTCCGCCGCAGTAAAAACGAAGACGGTGTAGTGCCAGATTCAATGGCTTCAGTAATGGATTTGTTTAACAACAGCACCGGAATAGCTATTGGCCTCGCTTGGAAAAATGATACTTCTGCAAAAAAGCAATCATTAATCAGCAGAATAGTTGCGGCAATAAACACAGGTCAGCTTCGCATACTCAAAAAAGATACTGCTGGTAACTTTCTTACTTGCGACGAAAAAATTATATCGGCAACAGAATATAAAGGGAAATGGAACGTGCCTAAGTGTATGGTCAAGTCCAATAAAATTCCGGGATAATTATTGCGAAACAAGAAAACCCTATTCAATGAATAAAATTTTTGCTTTGCTAAGCGAATAATAACCTGTTTTTTGATTAAAAAAATGCAATAAATACGGTATTTACAGACGATAATTAGGATTTTACAATCAGATTGCAAACAAAAGAATACGGACATATTTTTTTGAATCGACTATTTATTTCGGATTATATTTAGATATGTTTCCGAGAAATAATATTTTTCTGATTTCTGTAATACTGATAATCCAGAGTATCGGTTTGCCGCTAATTGCACAGGTAAGCCTTTATTCGTTTTCAGAAAATGCAGCTACCTATACTGCAATTACAGGAACGGTAATACATGCATCAGGCTGGAACGATCCGGCTCCGGTAACTGTTCCCATTCCGTTTACATTTACATTTAATAGTGTAGGTTACACTTCGTGCAGTGTAAATGGAAACGGATATATCACATTTGGTTCTTCAGTTTCGGTTGCCACAAGCACAACTCCTATTTCTTCGGCAACAGGTTATGCCGGTGCTGTTTCGGCTATGGGAATTGATCTTATCAGCAACAGTTCTACCGTTCAATATACCACAACCGGAACTTCGCCAAACCGCGTGTTTATTGTACAATGGAGCAACTGCCGCCGTGTGGCCGATAATAATTCAGGTACCGACTGGAATTTTCAGATCAGGTTGCTTGAAACATCCAATATTATTCAGGTGCGCTATGGAGCCTGTGGCGCCACCAATGCCACAAACACAATTGTATCTGAAATAGGACTGAGGGGAGCGGCCAATACTGATTTTAAAAACCGCCGTAAAACCACCGCATCTTCATGGGCAGTAAGCACCATTGCCGGTACGCTTAATACGCACACAGTACTTAGTCGGGCTACAGCACTGCCGCCTTCCGGACGAACGTTTATCTGGTCACCACCACTGGCCGTTAGCGCCTGCGATCCTGCCGGTAATGTTCTAATTTACTCTAACTACGACGGAGGAGTTTTAAACATCAACATTGATCAGAATGTACCCAATATTAAAATCGGCATTTGTACTTACGAGGGTGTTACTATAAATATCAGCGGTGCGTTTGTGGCAAATGTAACCGAAGTACGCTATGTTGGTTCAAATGCGGGCAACGCTCACTGCAGTGGAATCATAAATACTTCCATAAACGGAGTGCCTTCGGCCACCACTTCTGTAAGCTTTTATCCGGCAGCTACAATGTCTGATCCAAATGGCAGTTCCAACATGGTGTGCGGCTACAGTTGCGGAACAGGATATCAGGGCGGGTGCAATACTGCCGGACAGGTTGCACATTATTTTCTTACACAGTTTGGCGGTACTATGCGTTACCATTATACGCAATATGGTTGCTGGTCGGGAACTTATCTGATGAGTGCAGGTGGTAATTGTTGCTTAGTAAATCAGGTATTGCCTGTTGAATTAAATTACTTTTCGGTGAGTTGTGGGGATAATGGCAGAGCAGATCTGCAATGGGAAACCGCTTCAGAAACCAACAATCATTTCTTTACCGTAGAGCGATCAAACGACGGCTTCAATTTTTATCCTGTAGCTCGTATAGAAGGTTCGGGTACTACGTCACAGCCCGTTCGTTATGCGTTTTCTGATTCCGAAGAACTGCTATCTGTAGTATATTACAGACTTCGCCAAACCGATTATAACGGACAAACCGAAGTATTCCCCATACGCGGACTTAACCGAAATAACTGCAATAGTTATGGGCAGTCGCCGGCGGTTTTTCCTAATCCAGCCCGACAGAGTGTGGTGCTTCAGTTATACAGTTCGTTTGAAAATGATGGAGTAGTTACTATTTCAGATAATGCAGGAAGAATAGTGTATATCCAGCATCGTCTGTTTGAGAAGGGCGAAAATGTAGTGGTACTTGATGTAGCCGATTTTTCGCCGGGAACCTATTTTGTATCAGTGGAGGGTGAAAACGGGTGGCGCCTAAAACCCTCACGTTTGATTAAGGAATAGATGTTTTTGATGGATTTGTGTGGTTTTCAGGTATTTTTAACTTTGTGCGGGTGCTGGCACAATCCTTGCCTTGTCTGATTGCCGATGAAAAAACACATACTCATCCTATTCCTCTTTCTTGCTGTAAATGCAGTTCATGCACAATTTGGCTTGCCGCCGGGTTTTGATATCAAAGCTTTTAAACAAACCGAACAGCAGGTGCAGTGGATGCTTGATTGCGATACTGCTGCAATGGTTGTAAATGGTCTCGACTCCTCCCTGCGCAACAAAACACTGATCTGCATACAAAATCCCAAAGGCCAAAGCTGGCAGGTTTTTGCCGGCAAACTCGATTCAAACGGCCTTTTTCGTCAGGTGCGTTATACCGTAAATGAAAAAGGGAAAGCCGAAAAGCAGGCCAAAACCGGCGATACAACACAATGCGATGCACTTGCCCGTGTACTCTGGAATGCCAAAAAATTAAGCCTGAAGTATGAACGACCTGAACAGAAAAGATTCTACGTACAAACCAATACTGATCTTACCATTAAAGTAATTGCATTCACAGAAATGAAAGATGCAAAACGTGTTGAATACGACGATGAATGCAGCTGGTGGTTTTCGGCCGACGGGACTCGTCTGGTAACTTCAAAAATTATTCGCCACGGAATATATGCAATTAATGTTACTGACGGTATTCCGCACTTTTACATCAAAGAAAAAATGCCAACAGTTGGTATTATGTATAATATCTATCGGTACAATTATTCGTCAGCAATAGTTGAATACAAAACCGGTATCAGTACTTGCCATTTTAAAGCAGAAGAGCAATTTCGTACCTGGGAGCATGTAGCGAAGGAGAAGAAGTAGTTTTAGATTATTTTGTTGTTTTTACACTTCTTTTCTTAACGGTTCTGTTCTTGGCTGTTTCAATAGCTTGCTGCAGCTTTTGTTTAAGTAATCGCTTATTTGGAAATGCAGTGTAGTATTGAGCCACCCGAATATTGCCTTTATTCAACTCCAGCAATTCAATATGCTCTTGTGATTTATCAGCACATAAAATTAATCCGATAGGCTCAGCTTCATTTTCTTTACGTTCATATTTATTCAGCCAGTTCAGGTAAAGCTCCATTTGTGCTTTGTACGCTGCTTTAAATCTCCCGAGTTTAAGATCTATTGCTACTAACCGTTGTAAATGACGGTGATAAAATAAAAGGTCGATATAATATTCCTCCCCGTCGATCTGCACTTTTTTCTGCCGGGCAAGAAATGCAAAATCTGTTCCCACTTCAGTTATAAATTGCTGCAACTGCACAATTATTGAAGTTTCTAGATCTTTCTCACTGAAAGTATCTTTTAAGCCAAGGAAATCAAGAAAATAAGGATCTCTGAAAAATGTATCAGGAGATTTTGCCTTATTGGTATTTAATAACTTTAGTTCTTGTTTAATTAATTTTGTTGGTTTCTTTGAAAGTGCTGTTCTTTCAAATAACATGCTATCTACACGTTCTCTCAGTTGGCGTACACTCCAGTTTTCACGACGGCACATTTGAAGATAAAACTCTCTTTGAATTTGATCTTTGATATAGACCAGCTCTTTAATATGAGACCAACTTAATTCTCTCGACAGTGTAGAGAGAATCTTCTTTGATGGAAAAGTCTCTACAGTGTAGAGACAATTCCAAAGTTGTTGTTTACTCCAACCTCTGCCAAATTCACGAGTTAATTTCAATGATATATTTTCAATAATTTGATCTCCATAATTTGCGCGTTTATTTTTTAATACTTCAGATCGTATTGCACTCCCGATGCCCCAGTATAAAAGTGTGAGTTGCTGATTAACTACTAATGCAACGGAATTTCGACTCTCAAGCACCATTTGACGAATGGATTTATAGAGCAGAGAAGTCCCGGGTATGAGCTTGGGCGATTTTTTGACAGATTTCATAGGTTATAAATATAGATAACCTAAATCATTTCAAATATATTGGCAGAAATTATGTTTATTATTTGTAAAAGTCATTGGAAATTAACCCAGTGTATGGCTCAATGTTTTATCTGTCATTTATTCATTTGCCTTTGCTGATCGTTATTTGCGCAGCCCTAATGCTTTCAAAACATTCCGCGCTTCATCGTGTATTTCCCAAACCAAAACAGCCCGGTCATCGCCGGTTGAAACTAATAAATCCTGATAATCAGTCCAGAGCAACCGGTTTACCGAATTATGATGCGCATTAAAGCGTTCACGATTAATTCGCAGCAATACATTTCGGGTTTCCGGATCCCAGATTTTCACGGTTTTGTCGCGACTGCCTGTTGCAAAATAAGTTCCGTCGGGCGACCAAACTATACTATAAATAGCATAGTTATGAGCCGGAATAGATTCTATGCGTGCAAAGTTTTCCGCGGCATTCCAAACATTCAGATGGGCATCTTTTCCGCCGCTGAGCAGTATGTTGCCGTCGGGCGACCAGCTAACGCAATTGGCCGATTGAGCATGAGCAGCGAAGCAGGCAATTTCTGTAACAGCGGGTAATTCAAAAATGCGAACATTTCCATCGCCCGAAGCTACAGCCAATAAATTGCCGGAAGGGTGAACTGCCAGGCCACGGACTTTGCCGGTACACAGCTTTCTAATTTTAAGCAGTTCAAGAGTATCTGCATCGCAAACGCCCAACTGCCCGTCGCCCCCGGCGGTAAAAAACAGACCATGAGCCGGAGCAACGGCTAAATCAAAAACCGCAGCAGTATGCAATTGAAGAATTTTTACCTCTCGGCGCTGCTGTATATCAATAATATGAAGACTGCCGGCACCTGTTCCGGCCAGTAAAAATTGCCCTCCCGGAAGCTGCATTAAACTATACACCGGAGCAGGAAGCTGAGCCGTAAATCCGTCTTGCTCACCAGTTTCCAGATTCCACGAAGCAATAAAATGATCACTGCCGCCACTGAGAATTTGTTGTGCTGAAAAACCGGGCGACAGGGCATAAACAGCCCCGCTGTGACCGGTAAAGGCAAAACGTTTGCGAAGAGCTGGGACAGACATACTGCAAAGATGGCGGCTTTTCCGTAAATTCGCAGAACATAATTACGAATCATTCACTTCAACCTGCGCCACGTATGAGTAACGCTGCTGCAAGCCAAACGGTTAAACTTTCTGAAGCCGAAAAAAACTTCCGCGATATTGTGCTGAACGATTACCGCATTGCTGTTGAAAGCCGGGAAGCAAGTCTAACCGGCCGTAAAGAAGTACTCACCGGTAAAGCCAAGTTTGGCATTTTCGGCGACGGTAAAGAACTCGCACAGGTAGCAATGGCAAAAGTTTTCCGCAACGGAGATTTTCGCTCGGGCTATTATCGCGATCAAACATTCATGTTTGCCACCGGAAACCTGAATGTGCAACAGTGGTTTGCTCAACTCTACGCACATACTGATGTTGAAGCCGAACCTTCGTCGGCCGGGCGGCAAATGAATGGCCACTATGCAACCCGCAGCCTCAATGCCGACGGAAGCTGGAAGAACCTGATGGAGATTAAAAATTCATCGTCAGATATTTCTCCGACTGCCGGACAAATGCTGCGTCTGGTTGGTCTTGCACTTGCATCAAAACAGTATCGCCATAACGAACTGTTGCATGCACCGCAGTACAGCATTTTTTCTGATAAAGGCAACGAAATAGCATTCGGAACCATTGGCGATGCGTCAACCTCTGAAGGTCATTTTTGGGAAGCCATTAATGCCGCCGGTGTGCAGCAAATTCCGATGCTCGTTTCGGTTTGGGATGATGGCTACGGAATTTCTGTTTCCAAAAAATATCAGACAACCAAAGAAAGTATTTCAGAAGCACTATCCGGTTTTCAGCGCACTGCTGAAAAACCCGGCTACGAAATTCTGAAAACCCGTGGCTGGGACTATGCTCATCTTGTTGAAACATACGAAAAAGCTGCAAAAATTTGCCGTGAAGAACACGTTCCGGTTCTCGTTCACGTAGAGCAGGTATGTCAGCCGCAAGGGCACTCCACTTCAGGTTCGCATGAGCGATACAAATCGCCGGAACGTTTGCAGTGGGAAAAAGATTTCGATTGTATTGCAAAGTTCCGTGAGTGGATTGCCTCAAATGCATTAGCCACAAACGAAGAACTTGATGCCATTGAGAAAAATGCAAAAGAGATGGTGCGCAATGCCCGTCGCGCTGCGTGGGACGCTTTTACAACGCCGTTAACTGCCGAAGTAAAAGAAGTGCTTGCTTTGCTTGACGCACTTGCCGCCGAAAGCGCAAACGGTGTATTTATTACCAAGCTTCGCAACACACTTGCAGAAACATCAGAACCAATTCGCCGCGATATTTTTACCGCAGCCCGTGCAGCACTGCGCTATGTCCGAAACGAAAATTCTGCATCGCGCACACGTCTTACCGAATGGATAAAACAAAATACGGCTACAAATTTTAACCGCTACAGCTCACAACTCACCAGTCAGAGCGCTCATGCTGCAACAGCCGTAACACCGGTTGCTCCGAAGTACAGTGCCGATGATAAAATGAGCAACGGTTACGAAATTTTGCGCGATAATTTTGATGCCATCCTGCAACGCTATCCCGAAGTCTGCATTTTTGGTGAAGATGCCGGAGGAATTGGCGGCGTAAATCAAAGCCTCGAAGGTTTGCAGAAAAAATACGGAGTGATTCGCGTTTTTGATACCGGCATTCGTGAAGCAACAATCCTCGGTCAGGCTATAGGTATGGCTATGCGCGGTTTACGACCGATTGCAGAAATTCAGTACCTCGACTATTTGCTGTATGCACTGCAAGCTATGAGCGATGATCTGGCTACTGTGCAGTGGCGCACTATGGGCGGACAAAAAGCGCCTGTAATTATCAGCACTCGCGGGCATCGCTTGGAAGGTGTATGGCATTCGGGTTCACCGATGGGCATGATAATAAATGCTGTTCGCGGCATTCATGTTTGCGTTCCGCGCAACATGACACAGGCTGCGGGTTTCTACAACACACTGCTTCGCAGCGATGATCCGGGCCTTGTAGTTGAGCCGCTCAACTCTTACCGCCTTAAAGAAAAGCAGCCCGAAAACATGGGCGATTTCTGCGTGCCGCTCGGTCAGCCCGAAGTGCTCCGCGAAGGAACCGATATTACACTTGTCAGCTACGGCCCAACGCTGCGTCTTGCTGCGGATGCTGCCCGTCAGTTGCAAGAAGCGGATATAAATGTTGAAATCATCGACGTACAAACACTTCTGCCGTTCGATCTCAATCACCGCATTGCCGAGTCAGTGAATAAAACCAACCGCCTTATTGTGGTTGATGAAGATGTACCCGGCGGAGCAAGTGCGTTCATTCTCCAGCAAGTTATGGAAGTACAAGGCGCATTCCGCTGGCTCGACAGCAATCCGCGTACTTTGGCAGCTAAAGAGCATCGTCCGGCTTACGGATCAGATGGCGATTATTTCAGCAAGCCTTCTACCGAAGATATTTACGAAGCAGTGTATGAAATGATGCACGAGTCGAATCCTGTAAAGTGGCCTTCGCTGTATTAAACTGAATCCATATTGAGAGAGTCGCCGCAACCGGCGGCTCTTTTCTTTTCCAAAGCATTTTAAACCATTGCCGTGAAACGCATCACCGAATCAGAATCGCATTACAGCAATCTTGAAGAACAATCGCTTCAAGAGTTGCTGGTCAATATTAACCGCGAAGATCAAACCGTTCCGCAAGCCATTGCACAAGCAATTCCGCAAATCGAAGCACTTACCCAACAGGTGGTGCAGAAACTGAAATCGGGCGGACGTTTGTTTTACATGGGAGCAGGAACTAGCGGACGACTCGGCATTGTTGATGCTTCGGAATGCCCGCCAACATTTGGTGTTGAGCATGGTCTGGTAATCGGATTAATTGCCGGCGGAGATACTGCAATTCGCAAAGCCGTTGAGTTTGCCGAAGACGACCGCGAACAAGGCTGGAAAGATTTGCAGGAACATTTGATTAATGCAAATGATGTGGTCATCGGAATTGCCGCATCGGGCACAACGCCTTATGTAATTGGCGCATTGGAGAAATGCAATTCAGAAGGAATCATAACCGGCTGCATTACCTGCAATCCCGATAGTCCGCTGGCACAAACGGCAAAGTTTCCGGTAGTTGCTGTTGTTGGTCCTGAGTTCGTTACCGGCAGCACCCGCATGAAATCAGGCACAGCACAAAAGCTGATTCTGAATATGATTTCAACCGCTACCATGATTCAGCTTGGCCGTGTAAAAGGCAATCGCATGGTAGATATGCAACTCAGCAACAACAAACTTATTGACCGCGGGGTACGCATGGTGATGGATGCAACTGGTTTGGAGTATGAAGCGGCTGCGAAGCTGCTGAAAGAACAAGGCAGTGTGCGAAAAGCGGTTGCCGGCTTCGCCGGAATGTAAAGTGATGAATGTAAAGTGATGAGTGAAAAGTGTAAACTAAAAAGAGGGAATGAAGCTTTGCTTCATTCCCTCTTTTTCTATTTAATTATTCTAAAACTTAAACACCAACCGGCTTGCTGAATTTACTGCGATTCCGGTTGCGGTTTCGTTTTTTGCCGGGTTGTGCAGAGCTGCCGCTGTTTTGTGAGCGTTGCTGTGTTTTCGGCTGTTGTGTGTTTGGTGCTGCAGAATCATTGCGGCTGATGCGTGTGCGGTTTCCGCCGCCGCCGTTGCTGTTTCCGGGCTTTTTGCCAAAACGTGATGCTTTGCGTTCGCGGCCGGGAGCCCAGGTGTGAGCTGCTGCCGGTTTTGATGAAGGCACATCTACGCCTGAAACTTCGGGAGTTGCGCGGAGGGCAATTTTCTCTTTACCAACCAACTTACGAATATCAGTGAGGTAGTCTTTTTCTTCATCCGAACAAAACGAAATTGCTTTTCCGCTTGTACCTGCGCGGCCTGTGCGGCCAATGCGGTGTACATACGTTTCAGCTACTTCGGGAAGGTCGTAGTTGATGACATACGTTAACTCATCAATATCAATTCCGCGAGCTGCAATATCAGTGGCTACAAGAATGCGAACTGTGCTTTTCTTGAATCCGTCGAGCGCACGTTCGCGCGCATTCTGAGATTTATCGCCGTGAATAGGTGCTGCTGTAATTCCGGCGCGTGTAAGTACGCGGGCAATTCGATCACAGCCGTGTTTGGTGCGCGAGAAAACAAGTACGCGCTCCAGCACTTCGGTTTGAAGCAGGTGAAGCAGCAGCTTCGGTTTATCAGCTTTCGGAATGTAAAAGAACGATTGCTGAACAGTTTCGGCTGGTGCAGATACTGCAGCTACACGAACATGCACAGGACTCTGCAGCAATGCTGATGAAAGCTTGATGATTTCATCTGGAGCAGTAGCTGAGAAAAACAGTGTTTGGCGTTTTACCGGAAGCTTGGGCAGAATGCGGCGGATGTCGTGAATGAAGCCCATGTCGAGCATACGATCCACTTCATCAAGCACGAGGTAACGAATAGTGTCGAGCTTAATTACGCCCTGATTCATAAGGTCAAGTAAACGACCGGGAGTAGCCACAACAATATCAACACCGCGGCGAAGCGATTCTTCCTGCGGACGTTGTGATACGCCTCCGAAAATTACTGCTGAACGAAGTCCAACACCTTTTCCGTAAGCAACAAAACTTTCATTGATTTGTGAAGCCAGTTCACGTGTTGGTGCAAGAACAAGCACTACAGGTTTGCGGTGTTGCGGGTTCTGATGTTCGCCCGAAACAAGTTGAATAATTGGCAAAGCGAATGCGGCAGTTTTGCCGGTGCCGGTTTGTGCCATCCCGAATACATCTTTTCGGTTCAGCACATGAGGAATAGCCTGTTGCTGAATAGGCGTGGGTTGTACATAACCTTCGTTATGAAGATTCTGCACGAGTTGGGCATTGATCCCAAGTTCATGAAATTGCATTTCTAATAAAATTTGATTGCCCCGTGCGTCAGTTCGTTTGGCAGTGAAACTATGAAAGTGATTTCGGGGACGCGAGGCTGTTGATATGCCTTGAGGCAGAGATAAACAGAAACGATATAAATTGAAATCTGTTACAAAGATAGGTAATAAATCATAAATGGGACTTTTTTTGCGTTTATTAACTCTGTAATGAACTGAATGCGCAGAGAAGTTTCAATTAATTTTATGAAATGAAAAGTATAATTTCTTTTCTTCTTGTTTCTTTTGTAATGCTTGCACAGCCGGCATCTGCTCAGAATCTAAACCTTATTCCCAACCCGGGTTTTGAGGAATATGTTCACTTGCCCGATGGTGAATATTTTGGCAAACAATGCCTGAAAACTTGGACAGTTCCGATTGGCGGCAGCGGTCGAGGCGATTATTACCATGAAAATGGTGTGCGCGGTTATCGTCCGTCAGGAAACAGTTACGGTGTGCAACGTGCATACGATGGTATTGCAATGACTGCGATTTGCAATTACACCGGATTCAAAGAATATCTGCAGGTGAAATTAATCGCACCTCTTGTTCGCGATAGTGTATATGTATTTACAATACATATCAGTTGCGCAGATAATGTATTGCAGAATGATTTTCTCAACGATTTTGGAGTTGTTTTTTCGGATGCTGCTGTACCTGTTTACGATGGAAATAAACTGCTTGATAAAGAGCCGGATTTATGGTGGCACAATGCTTCAGGATATAACGACCGGGATAACTGGACTACACTTACAAAAACCTACAAAGCAAAAGGAACTGAGCAGGTATTATTGTTTGGTTCATTTCTCTGGAAAGAAAAACAAGCCGGAATACTGCACGGCGATTTAACTGGAATAACTAATGCGCATTATTACATTGACGGTGTTGCACTTCGTTTGCGTGAACTTGTGATTAAAGGCGCTGTGAATATAGATTCTGTTTTTACTTCCGGAAATTCGCTGGTTCTTAGAAACCTGAATTTTGCTACAAACAAATCAGTACTTGATTTGAAGTCAACGAAAGATTTGGATCAACTCGCTTTATATCTGAAAAGAAATCCGACAAAGAAAATTTTAATTACCGGACATACTGATAATGTTGGTGATTCGCTTTCCAACGAAAAACTTTCTCAAGAACGAGCTGAAAGTGTAAAGAATTATCTCATTAAAAAAGGAATCAGTAAAAACCGAATGCAAACCGATGGTAAGGGTGAATCACAGCCCATCATGCCGAATAATCTTGAGGGCGGAAGATTACTCAACCGAAGGGTTGTGATTGAAATTGTAGCTGAATAAATAAATCAGGATAAGTATTAATGCGGGATTTGATTGCAGCTTAAATTCAAGCTGTAAATTTGCCTGATTATGCATCAAATAGAACCTTTCTTTAACTGGCGCCATTTGTACATGGCCGAAGAAGATGAACGCTCTCCGTTTTACGGACGTGAGTACAGTGAGTTTGAGTTTACCAATCAGGTATATAATTATTTGCTGCATCCGCAGTGGGATGAGTTTGGTTCGTCAACGCTTTTCATGAAACTGCTTTTTGCGGATTATGAAGAAGGCTACTGTATAATTGAACTGATTGGTGAATGGAATGATGCGCTGTACAATGATATTATGATCCTGAAGCGAGATGTTGCCGAAATACTCATGCAGGAAGGTATTACCAGATTTATTTTTATCGGAGAAAACGTACTCAACTTTCACTATTCAGATGATAGTTATTATGAAGAATGGTTTGAAGAAGTGGAAGACGGATGGATTGCATTTCTTGATTTCCGCGAACATGTACTGCGTGAAATGAAGCATGCGCGTATCGACTGGTATGTGCATTGGGGCGGCACGCTTGATGATATGCCGTGGCGCACATTTAAACCGCGGCAGTTATTTAAAGCTGTGGAAAGAGAAGTGCATACTCGAATTGGCTGAGGCAATCAGTGCTGATTAGTATGCTTATTTTTTACTCACAATTTCAATTTTCATAGTGAGTGATTCGCCGTTTTCGTCAACAACAGTAAGTACATGCTGGCCTTCGGCCGGGGCGGAAGCAAACTGATGAATGTCTTTTGTTTCGCCAACATATTCCTGATCCAGGTGCCAGAAAACTTTTGTTCCCGGCCGGCGGTGTGCAATTTCAAATACAACTTTTCCCGGCCGGCCATTTAGCTCAGTTGGAATATACAACTGCGTTTCATCGCGCGGATAAACAAATTCCATTGCTCTCGAAGTTCCGCCCGAACCCGCACAATCGCTGCGAAGCGGTGGTATTGCACGATACGATGGATTTTTTGTTTTGTAATAAAATTCCATTGCCGGCGGAAGTACAAACCATGTAACGTGAAGCATATTCGCAGTCGATTCACAATCGCTCGTTACACGGTACAAACCTGATGAGCTTAGATGTATTGTACGGTGATACGGACAGGGTGCTGTTTTGAGTCCGGCTTTAGGCACGCGCATTTTTTGTTTCGGACAAATATCAGAAGCACGATGTCCGCTTTCAGCGCAAACATCAATTTCCTGCATATCAGTTTGCGGTTGTTCAAACCATTCGCCGGTGCTTAGCAAACTGAAAATGTCAAACATCACCGGTGCGGCTGTGGCAATGCCTGTAAGCCCCGGCCGGCCTTCACCATCAGCGTTTCCTACCCAAACGGCAACCACATATTTGGGTGTAACGCCAATCGCCCATCCATCGCGAAAGCCAAAGCTGGTGCCGGTTTTCCATGCAATCCGTTTCGATGAACTGAACTGAATCCATGCTGCTTCATCATCGGGACGAGTGAGTTCGGCCATCGCTTCAAAAGTGAGCCATGTTGCCGCCGGATCAAACGGAGCACGCGCCTGAGCCGGAATCAGTGCAGTATCATTGTGTGTGCGTTCACGGAGATAATTTGCTGCATGAAAATCGCTGCGCTGGTTGCGGCCTGTTTTGTTGTAATGATTAAGGTTGCGTGCCATCGACGCATACGCTCCTGCAAGATCCCAGAGTTTTCCTTCGGCACCGCCAAGAATGAGTGATAAACCATAATCATCGGGAGGCCTTGTTATTGTTGTAAGTCCGCTGCGCCGAAGCAAGGTGTGAAAGCGTTCAACTCTGTACTGCTGCAGCATACGAACAGCAGGAACGTTGAGCGAACGTGCCAATGCCCGGTGAGCAGAAACTGCACCATCGTAAGTGCGGTTAAAATTTTCGGGCGAGTAACCTGAGAGGTCTGTGGGAATATCTGCGATAAGCGTATTCGGAAGGAGTTCGCCGTCGGTAAGCATTGCCGCGTAAAGAAATGGTTTCAGAATGCTTCCGGTGCTTCGCGGTGCTGTAATTACATCCACATCGTTACCGTATTCATCGCCTGCAAGATCGGTAGTGAGCGGTGCAGGCGAATTGCCCACATAAGCAAGTGCATTACCGGTTTCCACATCGAGCACGAGTGCAGCTGCATTGTGGATTTCGTTTGTGCGCAGCGTGCGTGTATGCCGGGCTACAATGTTTCCGGTTTTCTCCTGCAAACTGAGATCAAGTGTGCTGTAAATTATTGTGCCTGCAAGTCCTTCCGCGGCTGCACGCTGAAGCAGGTGAGGAGCAATGCGCGGCAACGGATACGGCGCACCGGGCAGCGGTTCCTGTTTCGCCAGATCACATGTGCTGCGGTCGATGATTCCTGCAACAAAAAGCCTGTCGAGCAGCCTGTCTCGTTTCGCTTTCAGCCGCAACTGATTTTTGCCGGGATAAATAAGCGACGGACTGTTGGGCAGCACAGCCAGCGTAGCCGATTCGGCCCACGAAAGTTGTTCGGGTGTGCGGCCGAAATATCGCCAGGCAGCTGCATCAATGCCTACAACATTACTGCCGAAAGGCGCATGAGCTGCATAAAGCGCAAGAATTTCGTCTTTGCTGTAACGCAATTCGAGCCGCGTTGCGAGAATTATTTCGATGCCTTTTTGCCAAAGGTTTCGTGGCGGATTTTTGCGCGACATACGAATGACCTGCATCGTAATTGTGCTGCCTCCGCTGATAACTTTTCCGCCACCCATATTTTGTCTCAGCGCACGACCCAAGGCCAGCGGGTTTACACCGGGATGCTGACGAAAATTGCGGTCTTCAAATTGAATGAGGCATTGAGCAAATTTTTCGGGAGCGGCGTTACGTTCCGGAAACCGCCATTGCCCGTCGGCCGCAATACGTGCACCAAGCAACTGCCCGTCGGCCGAAAGCAGCACAGTGCTTTCGGGGTCATCAAATAAATTTCGGGGAAGACAAAATGAGTAGGTGAGGCAGATAATACCCAAAACAGCGGTATGCCGGCCGCGTTTTGATTTCAGAAAGGTAACTGTACGCTGCAATGCAGGTTTGATCCAATTTGCAGCAACTTCAAAAGGTTTGAAGGACATACTGCAAATATAGGTGGTGGATAACAAGCACGAAGCAAGAAAAGGATTTGTGTGTTGTTTTTTGAACAGTTGTTTTAATTAGGTTCTGTATGCATAAATATTTTGCTTCAAACCACCTACATTTACCCCATGTATCCGCAACAAAAAGCACATCCCTGGCATGGTATTTCTTCCGGGCCTCAGGTTCCCGAAATTGTAACTGCTTTTATTGAAATTGTACCGACAGACACAATCAAGTATGAAATTGATAAAGAAAGCGGTTATCTGAAAGTTGACCGTCCGCAGCTGTTTTCAAATGTTGTACCTGCTTTATATGGCTTTGTGCCGCGAACTTTTTGCGGAAATGAAACCGCTGCTTATTGTTCGGAGCGCAGTGGAAGACTTGTACCTGCGGGCGACGGCGATCCGCTTGATATTTGTGTGTTGAGTGAACGACCGGTTACGCACGGAGATATACTCGTTACTGCTGTTCCTATTGGCGGTTTCAGGCTCATTGATAAAAATGAGGCTGATGATAAAATCATTGCCGTTTTAAAATCGGATGCTGTTTTCGGAGCTTACAAAGACATCAGCGAATGCCCGCCCGAACTCATTAACCGACTGAGGCATTATTTTCTCACGTACAAGCTAATTCCGGGAGAAGCACGGGCACCAATTGAACTGGCAGCAATATACGGAAGGGAAGAGGCGCATGAGGTCATTATCAGAAGCATTCAGGATTATGATCAGCTGACCCGTAAGAATATCGGGCAGTAAGCGTAGATTATTGGAGTGTAATCGGGCAGGGAATGGACTTTATCGAAATTTATTTATCGAAAGGGAGGTTTCACTACCTTTATTAATACCGGTTATGCGAATCCCTTATCTGAACTGTTTTTTTGCAACACCCTATATTCTGGTGATGCTGATAATGCTGCTTTTCTCAAAGGAGCAATTATCGGCGCAGCAGTATAATTTTAATTATTACTCGGTAGAAAACGGATTACCGCATTCGCAGGTGAATGCTGTATTTCAAGACAGCTCAGGATATATTTGGGTCGGTACTGAAGGAGGTGTAAGTCGTTTCGACGGTAAAACGTTTGAAGTATTTGCATGTGGCGAGGAAATACCCGGACATCAGGTAACGGCAATCAGTCAAATTAAGGAAGGTGTTGTAGTTGCTACAGACAAAAGCATTGCTGTTTTCAGCGGCGGGCGTTTCACCATTCATCTTTTCCCTGAAAATTCACCTTTCAAGCAAATTAATTTATTCACGAAAGGTGTTGACGGGGAATTGATTCTTTGTACAGATCAGGGTTTATGGAAATTTGAATCGGGCAAGTATCGTTTTATTAAAACATCCACACCGCTCGATCAGCTTTCAATTCGCGCAGCATATCTTGATTCGCAAAAAAAACTTTGGATTGGCAGCGGACGCAATGGTTTATTCTGCCTCGAGAAACGAAAAACTGATTACACAAACATACCATTCCCCGATCAGGGTAAACTCGCAATCTCTCAAATACGTGGGATTTGTGAAATTGAAAACGGATTGTTGTGGATTGCAACTTCAGATAATGGCTTAATGAGTTATGACGGCCAGTCGATGATTGCCGTATCGCTTCCTTCCGAAATCAGTACTCCACATTATACTTCCTTGCTTCGGGATCAGAAAGGAGATATTTGGTTAGGTACCTGGGGTAACGGACTTATTCATTACCGCAATGGAATATTTCAGCAATTATCCAAAAAAAATGGTTTAGGTGATGATGTTATTTTATCGTTATTCAGCGATGTGCAGGGAAATATTTGGTTAGGTACTTATCAGCGCGGTCTTGTGTTTTTTTATGGCGAAATGTTCGTTTCGTACACAATTAAAGATGGTTTACCTGATAATAATGTCCGATCATTAGTAACTGATATTAATGGTAATATTTGGATGGCAACGCTTGGCGGTGTAGCCATGTTTGATGGAAGTGAAATAAAAAGCTGGACTGTTAATGATGGATTAAGTAACAATCGGATTGGCTCGATTGCAACTGACCGTAACGGTAAAATTTATGCCGGTACAATGAGTGGCGAAATAAATGTTTTTGATGGAAATGTAAAAAAGCCCGCTGTTTATTCCACCAAACCTGAAGATAATCCCGGTGAAATTTTAAGTCTGTGCTGCGCTTCTGATGGAGCTTTGTGGATTGGCTCCGCATCAAAAGGTTTGTTCAGAATGAATAACGGGGAAATTATATATGTTAATGTTGGCAACGAACTTTTGATGAACCCGGTTTGGTCAATATATGAAGATGTTGAGGGGACAGTTTGGTTAGGTACAGCCCGCGGATTATTTAAGCTCGATAATGGCAATCTGGTTCGGCCGGTAGCATCAAATAATAAAAAAACGATTGACCCTGAACAGGCTATATATGATATTGACGGGGATGAAACATATATTTATTTCGCTACACACAGAAGTGGCATCGGGCGATATCACCGCAGCAAACAGAAGTATCAGATATTAAATAAAAAAGAAGGATTAGGTTCCAATTTTGTTCGTGGTATCCACTACAATTCAGGAATCAACCTGATGTATGTTACCACAATGCTCGGGTTAGACCGAATTATTTTTCGTGAAAACGATCAACTGATTCAGCATTTCTGGCAAAGTGATGGTATAGGCACATCCAACTTTACACCGGGAGCTCTTACAACAGATTCAAAAGGGCGTTTGTGGTTGGGTTCTGTTGATGGTGTGGTGATCTATTCGCCTGCGCAAGCAAAAGAGAAAAACCTTACACCGCGACTTGAATTTAAAGAACTGCTACTTTTCAATCAGTCTGTGGAGGACTGGTCTGACTATACCTCATCAGGATTGATGAACGACGGTTTGCCGGATCACCCAGTTTTTCCATACGATGTAAATAATCTGACATTTGTTTTTACCGGCATTCAATTTGGAGCCGGTATCAATATTAGTTATGAGTATCAGTTGATGGGGTTGGATACAGGTTGGATCAAACTTGCAAGTGGCAATTCTGTTAATTTTCAGGGATTAGAGCCGGGGGAATATGTATTCAAACTAAGCGCCAGAAACAGTAATGGATTTATGAGTGCGCAGCGCACATTTGCATTTACTGTGAGTAAGCCTTTCTGGAACACAAGTTGGTTTTTCATATCTGTAA
This sequence comes from Bacteroidota bacterium, assembly GCA_046335555.1. Lineage (GTDB taxonomy): Bacteria > Bacteroidota > Bacteroidia > Palsa-965 > Palsa-965. The sequence continues at coordinate 53,580 of JBKDHA010000210.1, read as the reverse complement.
TACTTGTAATTATTGGTATTACTTATATTCTTTTTACAGTATATCATAATTATAAGGCTGACTTTGTTAAAGACCAGAACACACTTGAATCTCATAATCTTACTTCAGGAAGATATATTCTTATTGCTGCCGGTGTTATCTATCCGCTTGCATTAGGTCTGATTGAAATTTTCGTGGTATCTATTGACATGAATATGATTCTGGCCATAATTCATGGATTTATCATGCTGGTTTTGGGAGCGCTATCTTATTCAAATAATTTAATAAAAAAGAAAATAACATTAATTTCTCATTTGAATATTGGTTTATTGATCACGCACTTACTCTTTCTTATTTATCACAATAATTTAGCCGTTACTACTGTATTGGCTCTTATAGTGGGAATGAGTTGTATAGGGGGGGGGTATGATAAAATGCGAGATCTGCTCATATTATCATTTTTAATCATTACCCTTTCGATTGTAATTATTATAGTACTTCCTGAAGAGTTACATCAGTATAACAGATGGATGTTTCTTCTTGCAGTTATTGTAACATTGGTGATATCATTCATCACCATTCTTATCCGGCTTAATCTGTTTAACCGCCTTGTTTTTGCGGATACCATTATTAACAACTCCAGAAGCATAGTACTGGCAGTTGATAAAAAAGCCAATGTAGTTTTTGCCAGCCGCAGTATTACTTCTGTGCTTGGTTACACATCAGAAGAAGTTTTGGGCGAAGGCTGGTGGAATGTGCGTTCCGAAAATCAGGAAGAAAATGCTGAACGAAAAAAGTTGGTTCTTACTGATAAAGATGCCAATGAAACCTATGTTGTGCCTATTCGTGCCAAGAATGGTTCTATCCGCTGGATACAGTGGCAGGATACGGTAATGGAAGGGGATATTAAAGTAGGAATTGGCCTCGATGTTACCGACAGACACCAGATTGAAGAACGTTACCGTGATATTGTTGAGTCGGCATCAGATATTATTTACACGGCAAATTTTGGTGGCTTTTTTACATACACGAATGATGTTGCTGTGAAAATTCTCGGGTATCCGCTGGAAGAATTACTTGGCCGTCATTTCACAGAATTTATTCATCCCGACTGGATTAAGGAAGTAACTACATTTTATGCCAAACAGTTTCAGCGCAAACTGATTTCTACAAATCTTGAGTTTCCGGTTATTACCGGCGACGGAGGCATTGTATGGCTCGGTCAAACAGTTCGGGTTATTTTTGATGATCTTGAACCTGGCCGTATTCGCGGATTTCAGGCTATAGCCCGGGATATTACCGAAAAGAAACAGTATGAAGAAGAGCTTGAAAAACTCTCACTTGTAGCCAGCGAAACAATTAACGGTGTACTCATTTGTGATCCCGACAGTAATATTGAATGGGTAAATGAAGGATTCACACGAATCACCGGTTACTCTCTTGCTGAAGTGCGAAATCAGCGAGCAGGCGATGTGCTGAAAGGTGAAAAAACTAACATGGCAATCATCTACTCGGCTCGCGAAAAAGTGAGAACCGGTGAGGGATTTGAGGTTGAACTCCTCGTTTATAACCGAGATGGTAATGAAATATGGATTTCTGTTTCAAATACGCCTATTGTAGATGAAAACGGACGACTGCTGAAGCAAATCGAAATTTTTACCGATATATCTGAGAAGAAACGATACGAATTACAATTGAGCAGATATTCTAAAAATTTGGAATTGCTCAATCAAACACGCCAGCGATTACTTGATGCCACATCTGTAGATATGATTGTAACAGGTGTTTTGCCAATTTATCTCGATCACATCCAGGATGTAAGCAGGGTTATGTTAGGACTTACTGATGCTTACCATGATCTGATTGAAGTGTATTCGCTTACAAAAGATAATAATTCAAAACCGGAACTTACATTGCTGCCACAGGAGAATTTTATTCGCCTTGAGCAACTTCAGGTTTCGAGATACAGATTAGTATCAGGGATAATTGATGACGGTACGCTTTCGGAATTCGATAAAAAATTGTTTGATGCCGGAATCAGATCTTATCTAACATCCTCACTTCAAACCGAGGGGCGCTCAAGCGGATTTATTACGCTGTGTTCTGATTTGCCGGATGGTATTGATATGAAGGATATTGATCTGATGGAAGAAGTAGCCGAAGTAATGGCTAATGCCGTTCAGCAAATTCGTTACCGTGAAATCATTCAGCAGAAGAACAACGATATTTCATCGAGCATTGCTTATGCACGCCGCATCCAGAATGCTATTCTTCCGCCCGAAGAAGTGCTGCGTAAAGAACTCGGCGATATGTTTGTACTGTATCGTCCGAAAGATGTGCTGTGCGGCGATTATTATTGGGCAGAAACTCGTGGTGATTATACTTTCATTGCAGTTGCCGACAGCACCGGCCACGGTGTTCCAGGTGCGTTGCTCAGTCTTATGGGGCACAATCTGCTCAATCAGGCTATTCGTGAACGACAGCTCTCGCGCCCGGCAGCAATTCTCGACTTCCTGAATGTAAGCATCCAGCAAACGCTTAATCAATACAAAGAAGCCGGCGAACTGCACGACGGAATGGATATTGCACTTTGCGTGTTTGAGAAAAAGAGCCGCACTGTTATGTTTTCGGGCGCAATCAACCCGCTGTACATTGTTCGCAACGGAGAACTGATTCAGGTTAAAGGCAATCGTTTCTCCATTGGCAGCTACTTCGATTTCAAACTCCGTCCGTTCGATCATCAGGAAATAGAACTTCTGCCGGGCGATATGATTTATCTCTTTACAGATGGCTATCCCGATCAGTTTGGCGGAAGTTTCGACCGCAAACTTTCTTACCGTCATTTCCGGGATTTGCTCATCAGCATATCTCATCTCCCGGCCATTGAGCAGCGAGAAAAGCTTACTCAAAACATAACAAATTGGATGGGTGAAGGCAGCCAAACAGATGATATTTGCGTGCTTGGTTTGCGTATTTCGTAAACAGAAGCGTTTTACAGCTCAACACTTTCTTATTTTTACAGTATGAAATCAGTTCCGGCACTGCTGTTTATTTGTGTTTTTGCACTCACCACTTCTTTCCGTGCTCCCGAAACATGGAGTTGTAAACTTGGCCTGCTCAAATACAACGGCGGCGGCGATTGGTATGCGAATCTGGAAACCTCGTTGCCCAACCTCTCCAAGTTTTGCAACGAACAGTTGAAAACATCGATTAATCCAGAACAGGGCATAACCGAAGCCGGCAGTTCGGAACTCTTCAGCTATCCGTTCATCCACATGACCGGGCACGGCAACGTGATTTTCTCGCAGCAGGAAGCCACCAATCTCAGAAATTACCTTACCGGAGGCGGTTTTCTGCATATTTCAGACAACTACGGTATGGATAAATTCATGCGTCCGCAGATGAAGAAAGTATTTCCGGAGCTTGATTTTGTAGAATTACCTTTTTCGCATCCCGTCTATCACCAGAAATTTGATTTCCCGAACGGACTCCCCAAAGTACACGAGCACGACGGAAAAGCCCCTAAAGGTTACGGATTGATCTGGCAAGGCCGTTTGGTCTGTTTCTATGATTTCGAATGCGATCTTGGCGATGGCTGGGAAAGCGCCGAAGTACACAAAGATTCACCCGAAGCAAGACTGAAGGCTTTGAAAATGGGAGCCAATTTGGTGCAGTATGCGATGATGGGAAGCGCGGAAAAATAATGTTGAATGTTCAATGATGAGTGATGAATGTAACGATTCCTCTGCTGCAATTGTAAAATGGGTTGACTTCGCTTCGCTCAGTATTGACAGGCAATCATAATTAGCACTACAAATCCTCAACAAACTAAAAACGTCCGTCTCAACTTGTTGAGACGGACGTTTTATATATGAAATCTGCCGGAGGCAGAAAATTTCATTTTACACTCAACACTTTACACTTTACACTTTACATTCCGCCTCCGGCGGTCTAGCAGGCGCAAACGTAAACGTAATCGTGTGCCGGATCGAAGGCGGGTTCTTGTTCCTGAATGGCTTCCATGAGTTGAAGCAGGGCGTAATTGCGAACGGGGCGGCCTTCGTTGAGGTCTTCCAGTCTTGAAATGTAACGGTGCGGGATGCCGGTCCAGACTTGTGCAAGAGGTTCTGTGATCTCAGTAAATTTAAACTGAGCCCAGAGTTCAAGCTCGGCATTTTCGTGACCGTGCGTGCCGTTGAGCATACGCTCCGCATTTACCGGAATAATCCGGATACCAGTAGAGGTTTCGAGTGCGGGAATGAACATAGGCGAGCTTTTATCGGTCTTCTTGTGTTGCCAAAAGTATGTGGCAGAGCTTTACGTACCCGAAAAATACTTCCGAAGTTTTCTACATTGTTTTGTTTATTCCAATAAAACCCGAATTTGTTTATTGTTGATAAGCCCGATTAATGTTGCTGTACGGTTGTGCTGTATCGCTTTCTGTATATGGCTTTGAGGGACTTATCAGAATAGCGCGTTTTTATGTTAATATCCATCCTGATTTACGCATTCAATAAGTTATCAACATCTAACTATTTATTCATTGTAAACAACAAAAAAAGAGACTTTCGGCTGGAAAGTCTCTTTTTTCAGAATGAAAAACTGTGCTTTGCTGATCCGATCAGCGATAACCGAGCATGAAAATCACGCATTCGGGTGTTGATACCGAATCTTTGGTTGCGGGAATTTCATAGTCCACATAAAACTTAAACTTGGCTTGCTCAGGTTCATAAACATGAATCTTTTTGCCGGCCTGTGCATTTTTTGTAGTAAACAGCACTTTGCGACTGGTACTTTCTTTGTCTTTGTTGTAAACTGAAATTACCACATTCTGCGAAAGTGCTTCGGTGTTGAACACCATTCTGTACTTCTCACCGATAAATACGGGAACTTCAATTTCTTTGAGTTGTGCTTTGGGTTTGTAAAGCACGCGGGTCACTTTACCTGAATCGTACTTAAACGGATTCAGAGCTTGTTTGGCCTTCTGTTTGAGCATACTGCTGTTGCAGGTTTCTGCTGTCTGAAATGCAGCACCGGCAAAGGCGCAGCCAAGCAGCAGCAGAATAACAAAGGCGTTTGACAATGATTTCATGGATGATTAGATTTGGGGTAATCAGGCTTTGGTTACTGTTTTGGCGTGTATCTCGTCCACTTTTTTGATGAGGATTAATACTTCCTCCTTGGTGGGTTTCACATCTGAAAATCCGAGGTCGGGATTTTCATTCATTTTCTTTACTGAAGCCAAAGTATTAAAGGTGTCCTGCAATCCTTTGAGGTCGGCAATGAGTGCAGAAATGGCCTCGTCTTTGTCTTTATGGCGTTCAAGTTCCTTGGTAATGCTTTCGAGAATAATCATTTGTTCGAAAAACTTTACCAATACCTGATCGCTGGGTTCTTGCTTATATACTTCGCCGGCAATATGCAGCGATTCGATCCACGCACCGGCAAAAATTACGCCGTACAGGTGACTTTGTTCGTTGTTAACAAGCTGGGCATCAGTTTCTTCTTTGATTCCGGCCAAAATGCTCTGAAGCGAATCTTCGTTGCCCAGATTATTGTTAAACCGGTCGAAAAGAGCTGTTTGGGCAAAAACTTTACCCAGATTGATCAGATCTGCCTGACTGCGAACTACTTTAAGATAGTTCTGAGCAGGCTGAGTTTGTTTGTTGAGTACGCAGTAAGCCATATCAGCGCTGTAAACTCCCATACTCCAGGCACGGGTGTAGGTGGTGCTGTATGAGGCTGCTTTATCGGCCGGACTGGTAACTCCCGGCAAGTATTTCAGTCCGGAAGACTTAAAAATTGCGGCAACCTGAAGGGGCGAGGGCAGCATTCCGCCTTCATCATCATCGGTTAAAACCTCGGCAGGGGCGGTTATGGTATCGTTTGCCAGAGTGTCGGAAGAGCCTGCACCGGAATCGCCGCTGCAAGAGAACTGTCCGGCCAAAAGCGCGGCAGCCGCTGCAACGAGAGCGGTTTTCAGGTAAATCGGTGTTCGTTTCATGGTTAGGGTCGCGTTTTACTGGTAAGGCTCGCAATATACGTAATCGAGTTTATTTGGTTTCATTTTCGTCTGACAAAAGGAATTGGTTATTTTTGCTGCTTATCAAATTGATCTGATCAGCAAACACGTATGAAAAAGTTATTGCTTTTGGTTGTGCCGGCACTCGCCCTTTGTACAACACTCTCTGCTCAAGCTCCGGCCGCAGTTGCCAATGATCCTAACGATCCGGTGCTTATGACTATTGGCTCAACGCCGGTTCGGCTCTCTGAGTTTATGTATGTATATAAGAAGAACAATAAAGATCAGGGCAATGATCCCAAGGCGATAGAAAACTATCTTGATCTCTTCGTTACCTTCAAAATGAAAGTCAAGGAAGCGGAAGACCTCAGCCGCGATACTGTTGAGAAGTTCCGCACCGAGCTTGGCGGTTACCGCCGTCAGGTTGCACAGCAATATCTTACTGATAAACGTGTAAACGATAGCCTGCTCCGCGAGGCTTACGACCGTATGCAGTATGATGTACGCGCCAGTCACGTTCTGATTCGGGTAGATGAAAATGCACTCCCGAAAGACACCATGCTGGCCTGGATGCGTATCAATATTGCTCAGGCAATGGTTAACGGCAAACCGGCTACCAAGCTGATTGCTGAATATGAAACACAGCTTCGCAAAACCAACCCGGCCTGGCCCAAACTGGCTCCTGCTGATACGCTGAAAATCTTCAATCTGGTTAACCCATTCCGTCAGCTCGACCGCCGATACAAAGGCAAAGTGGTTCCGTTTGAAGAAGTTGCCCGCCTTATTTCTGAAGATCCTTCGGCGGCGCAGAATGCCGGTGATCTCGGTTATTTCACTGCATTTTCAATGGTTTATCCGTTTGAAAATGTTGCTTACAACACACCCGTTGGAAAAATCAGCAACCCGATCCGCACACGTTTCGGCTACCATATTGTAAAGGTTGCCGATAAACGCAAAGCACAGGGTGAGGTACTAGTTGCGCATATTATGATTAAAGCTCCCGAAGGAATGCCGGCTGCCGATTCATTAAATGCTCGCCAGAAAGCAGATGAAATTTATACTAAGGCCAAAGCCGGTGAAGATTTCGGAACACTTGTAAAGCAATTCTCTGACGATAAAGGTTCTGCAGCCAAAAACGGCGAACTGCCCTGGTTTGGCCTTTACAAAATGCCGCCGGCTTTTGAGAAAGCAGCTTTTGCGCTTCAGAACAACGGCGATATTTCTGAGCCGATCAAAACAGCCTGGGGCTGGCACATCATCAAGCGCATCGACCGCCGCGGTGTACCCGCCTACGAAAGCGTGAAAAACGAAATCAAAGGAAAAGTAAACAAAGATCAGCGCGCACTCAGCGGCCGCACAGCTTTGGTTGAGCGCGTGAAAAAAGAGTACGGCTTCACTCAAAACCTCGCTGCCCGCGATGAGTTTTACAAATTAGTGGACAGCACCTATTTTACCGGACAGTGGACAGCTGCTTCAAAAGCCAAAGATGCTTCAAAGCAACTTTTCACCATTGGCGCAAAAGTTTATACCCAGAATGACTTTGCATTATGGCTCGAAACCCGTCAGGTTCGCCGCGGCGGAAAAGGCGATGTGAAAAACATTGTTGATCAGGGCTATAACCAGATGGTAGAAGAAATGTGTGTGGCTTACGAAGACAGCCAGTTGGAGAAAAAATACCCTGATTTCCGCAACCTCATGCAGGAATACCGCGACGGTATTTTGCTGTTTGATTTGCAGGATGAAAAAGTATGGTCGAAAGCTGTAACCGATTCGACCGGACTCCGCAACTTCTACGAAGCCAACAAAAACAATTACCTCTGGCCCGAGCGTTCTGATGCAACAGTGTATTCATGTGCTGATGAAAAGACAGCCAAAGCGGTTCGCAAAATGCTGAAGAAAGGCAAAAGCGAAAAAGAAATTCTTGAAACACTGAACAAAAATTCGCAACTGAACGTACAGGCAGAAACTAAACTTTACCAGAAAGGCGACAATGCACTTGTTGACCAGAACTGGAAAGAAGGTACTTCGGCAAATACAGTAAAAGATGGCCGCGTAATGTTTGTGGTAACCCGCAAAGTAATGCCGCCAACACCAAAATCACTGCAGGAAGCACGCGGACTGATTACCAACGATTATCAAACCCAGCTTGAGAAAGAATGGGTTGAAAGTCTCCGCAAAAAGTATCCGGTTGTTATTAACCGTGATGTACTTCCGCGCAAATAACACAATGCCCGAAATGGGGCCAATGCATCAGAAACTAAGCTACATCAGGCAACGCTTCAGCCGTGTACACGTCATTCCAGTGACCTGTGCGCGGCTGCTGCCGTTGTTGGTATTCTTGTTTTCGGCCTCGTGCCGCGAGCAGGTTGCTGAAACCGAAAAGCCTTCGGGCGAAGTAGTGGCACGGGTGTTCGATTATAAACTTTACAGTTCCGAACTCCGCGAAGTGATTCCAGCAGGCACACCCAAAGACGACAGTATCCGCATGGCCGGAAACTTTATTAATGCCTGGGTGCGTGAAATCCTGCTCGTACACAAAGCCGAGCAAAACCTGAATGCCGGACAGAAAAACGTAGAGAAACAACTTAAAGCCTATCGCAATTCGCTGATCATTTACGAATACGAAAAAGCACTTGTCGATCAGCAACTCGATACAGTTGTTACCGATGCCGATATTGAAAAATATTACAATGAACATCCCGGCGATTTTGCGCTCCGCGATAATATTGTGAAAGTGATTTACGTAAAAGTGAACAAGAATGCGCCTAATCTTGCAAAACTCCGCAACTGGATGCGTTCAGAAAAGCCACAGGATCGTAAAGAATTGACAAGTTACTGCAGCCAGTTTGCTACCAACTTTTATCTCGACGATGAATCGTGGCTGCTGTTTGATGATTTGCTGAAAGAAATTCCGATTTCAACCGACGATAAAGAACTCTTTCTTAAAAATAACCGTTATATTGAGGTAAACGACTCGTCAAGCATTTATCTCATCAACTTTAAAGGGTACATGACACGCGACAGTCGTTCGCCGCTGACCTTTGAAAAAGTAAACATCAAAAACATCCTGATCAATAAACGAAAACGTGAACTCATCGACCGTATGCGCGATGATCTGTACCGTGAAGCTGTTGAGGGTGATGATATTGAGATTTATACCAAATAACCACATGAACCGAATTCTGCCCAGCCGTTTTGTGCTGTTTTTTCTGATTGTTTTTGCTTCGGCAACTGTTTATGCACAGGATGCGGGAACCCGTATCGACCGTGTTGTGGCTGTTGTCGGAAGTCAGATCGTAAAAGAATCTGAAATTGAAAATGTATTGCAGCAGTACAAACTCGAAGGCATTACTGTTACCGACAGTTTGCGCGGAGCCGTACTTGAACAACTCCTGTTTCAGAAACTCCTTGTAGCTCAGGCTGCCCGGGACAGTATTACAGTTGGTGAAGCTGATATTCAGCAGGAAATGGATCGCCGGATGAGGTATTATCTCCAAACATTCGGATCAATTGAAGCATTCGAGAAATTTTACGGAAAAACAGTTGATGCGTTCAAGTTCGAGCTGCATGATAAGGTTCGTGATCTGCTGCTTGCACAACGTATGCAGCAGCAAATAACGCAAAACGTAACTGTTTCTCCGGCTGATGTAAAAACCTATTTCAATGGACAGCCTCAGGATAGTTTGCCGCTTATTGGCTCTACGGTTGAAGTCGGACAAATTGTATTGAGTCCGGCACCGAATCCTGAACTCATTGAATATACCAAGCAGGAACTGAGCAACATCCGAAAGCGCATTATCAGCGGCGAACTCGATTTCTGCACAGCAGCAGCATTGTATTCGCAGGATCCCGGCTCGGCACAAAAATGCGGAACGTATGAAAATATCCGCCGCGGCAGTTTTGTGCCTGAGTTTGAAGCACTGATGTTTACCATGAAAGAAGGCGAAATTTCGGAAGTATTTCAAACCGATTTCGGCTATCACATTCTTCAGGTGATTTCGCGAAAAGGTGAAGAAGTTACAGTACGTCACATTCTTCGCGTTGTACCTACTTCGCCCGAAGACCTGAAATACTGCAAAGTTCGCCTCGATTCCATCATGCGTTTCGTTCGCCTTGATTCACTTACTTTCTGCGAGGCCGCTGCCAAATTTTCAACGGATGATGAATCAAAATACAGCTGCGGACTCATCATCAATCCGCTCACCGGTAACTCACGCATTGAAGTGGATATGCTTGGTCAGCTTGATCCTGATCCCAGTTTTCCGCTTACCATCAGCCAGATGAAAGTAGGGAACTACACAGCAGCTACACCAACTCTTACACGCCAGTCGAAAGAAGCTTACCGTGTGCTCTGGCTGAAATCGCGCTCAGAACCGCATCGTGCAAATCTTAAAGACGATTACCAGATGATTCAGGATATGACGCTAGCCAAAAAGCAGGACGATTTACTGAACACCTGGGTTGATAAAAAACTTACAACTACCTACATTCGTCTTTCGCCCGATTGCAAGAACTATGCGTTCCGTTACGACTGGCTGAAGTATGCACAGTAATCTATTTCACACCGCACACACATTATGATTGAATTCAAATCTGACGTAGAGGCCGTTGATTATTTCCGGGAACGTTACAACCGTCTTACTGCCGAAATTCGCAAAGTAATAGTTGGGCAGGAGGATGTAGTGCGTGATGTACTCATTTCAATATTCAGCAACGGCCATTGTTTGCTGGTAGGTGTTCCGGGTCTTGCAAAAACACTTTTGGTAAATACAATTGCGCAATCGCTTGGCCTGAGTTACAACCGCATTCAGTTTACACCTGATCTGATGCCGGGCGATATTATCGGTTCCGAAATTCTGGATGAAAATCGTCAGTTCCGCTTCATCAAAGGCCCGCTGTTTGCCAATATCATTCTTGCCGACGAGATCAACCGTACACCGCCCAAAACACAATCGGCTTTGCTCGAAGCTATGCAGGAACGTGCTGTAACAGCAGCCGGCAAGCGCTACGAACTCGATCAGCCGTTTTTTGTACTGGCTACACAAAACCCGATAGAGCAGGAGGGAACGTATCCGCTTCCCGAAGCACAGCTCGACCGCTTTATGTTTAACGTTTGGCTCGATTATCCGAAGCTGAGCGATGAAATTGAAGTTGTTCGCCAAACCACATCCGGCCAAACACCGCAACTCAATAAAGTACTGAGCATCGAGGAGATTTCATATTTGCAGCAGTTAGTGCGTCGTGTTCCGGTGCCTGATAATGTGCTTGAGTATGCTGTAAAACTGGCAGCCGGCACACGCCCGAACACCGCCAATGCCGCACCTGATGTAAACCGTTTGCTCTCGTGGGGAGCCGGTCCGCGTGCCTCGCAGTACCTGATAATCGGAGCAAAATGTCATGCAGTAGTGAGCGGAAAATACTCGCCCGATATTGAAGATGTGCGCGCCGTTGCAGCACCTATTTTGCGTCACCGTATTGTGCGTAATTACAAGGCCGAGGCCGAAGGTGTGAAGGTGGACGACATTATCAAAAACATGCTGTAAGCAATCGCTAAAGGTTGCTTACTGTCTTGCCCGAAAGTTCGGCCTCCAGCCAAGGAATAAAGTTGAAGCTGTTTATCACATACACAGCTTGTTCATTCCAATTCTCGTTCAATAGTTTTTCATGAAATGCCTTCATGATTGAATGCTTTTGACGTACTGTTTCGGCAGCAGTCATTGCGTTTATCCATGCTGCAAATTCGGCAGTAAGTTCCTCCGCAATTTTAGCTTCGTGCAATTGTTCCAAAACTTGCTTGCTGAGTTTTGAAAATGCCGCTTTGTCAAGCCGTTTCATTGCAGCCAGCAATAAAATCCATCCTGCCGAAAACACAATATCCTCGCGGTGTCCGGCTCCTTTTATAAATACATCATTTGCCCAGCGGAAAGCATTTTTGTAATCACCAATACAGAGATAAGCTTGGGCAAAATTATACCAGAACACAACTTCTTCGGCATACTGAAGTTGTGAGCGGTAATGTTTCAAACCGTTTACAATATCTGGAATCAGTTGTATCGCTTTTGTATAATTACCGCTGATGCAATTGATATTAAACTCAGTTGTGTAGGTATAAATAAATGTGTGTCCGGCATACGAATGCAGTTGTTCCGGATAATCGCTCATCAGTTTCCGCATTTGTTGTATGGTTTCCCGGGCAGCATCCGCAAGCTGATTGATTTCCTGAACAACCAGAATTGTACTCAGTGCCCGGAGATATTCATGTGGCGCAGCTTCTTTATGAGCCGGATTTCTTTCAAGTAGTTCGGCGCAGCTAAGTGCATGTCTGTATGCTTCTTCAAGATTTTTTTGAATGAAGTGATAGGTCGTTTGGCTTTTTTCAAAATAGAATCTGGCTCTGAATGACTCCGGGGGCAAGGCTTTCAGCATTTTTTTGTGTTTAGCTGAAAATGCAATTTTATCAGGTATGTTATGCGCCAGAATATGAATTCGATGCATTTCTTTAGCTAACCACTTTGCATTTACAGTCTCCGAAATCCGGGTAATACATTTCAATTCAGTTTCTAATTGTCCGGCATCTTCATTCACAATATTTGATTCAAAATGAACATCATCTTTTGTTCCGCAAATTTCGAGCAGCAAAAGCGGATCATTAATTTCTTTTGCTAACAGCAATGCTTTTTCGAGTAATGCAATTGACTGGATGTAGAATCGCTTTTTGCGCAGTGTTTCCGCATCCTGCAAATAATTTTTTGTCAGAGAATATTTCGTTTCTTTTTCGGGATATGAACGAAGTGCACGAAGAATAAGCCGGTTCAGAAATTGTTTTTGTTGTGCAAAACCGGATACATAATTCTCTGATTTCCGAAGTGCATTTTCATCATATACTTTTTGCTTTTGAATTGCGGCAAATAAACGTGCACTGTTTTTTGCGCCACCCGGAAGCTGCGAGAAAAATAATTCGATATGCTTTTCTTCAGCAGAATTGAGCGAATGTATTAACTGAAAAAGATGATCAGAACTTGTTTTTCCCATCTTATTTATTATTTAGTAAAATAATGAAAGTCAATTGATTGAAAAATTTTTATTAAAAATCAGATTTGATTTAAACCCGAAGTTAGAAATTTTGACCAGCAGCATTACTTATTTTTGACAGACAAATAAAAGAAGACTGAAACTGCTGTTGTATTTCGTTTCTTCATGTTGTACAGACCATGAAATTCAGATTTGCTTTTATCGGATTCCTCTTTTCAGTCGTGTTTCTGCAAGATGCGGCAGCGCAGGCGGGCATGTGGACATGGAAAAAAGGCAGCAGTGCCATGAACAGCAATGGCAGCTATGGTGTTCAGGGAATTGGTTCACCATTCAATGAACCTCCGGCGCGTTACGAAGCTGCGCAATGGACTGATGTAAACGGAAATTTCTGGATGTATGGCGGAGGCTTCGGAATGCAGCGTTACAGCGACCTCTGGAAGTATGATCCCGCGCTGAACGAATGGACATGGATGCACGGCAGCAATGTATCCAACTCGGCTCCAATTTATGGAACACAAGGCATTCCGGCTCCGGCCAATACACCCGGCGGTGTTGGTTTCGGGGCTTGCACGTGGACAGATCCCGCAGGAAATTTATGGCTGTACGGCGGAGATAATGGTACAACTGCTCCGTACAGTGATTTGTGGAAGTATGATCCCTCAACCAATATGTGGACTTGGGTAAAAGGTCCGGGAACACCCGGAGCTTTGCCAGTTTACGGAACACAGCTGATAGCCGCGGTTGCCAATACGCCCGGAGCATTGGAAGAAACAGCCTGCACCTGGGTCGATCAAACCGGAAGACTCTGGCTGTTTGGCGGAACACCGTCGGGAATTGGTGTGGCTTATGATGCGCTCTGGATGTATGATCCTGCTGTAAATATGTGGACGTGGATGAAAGGTTCTTCGGCGGCAAATGCTTCACCGGTTTACGGAACACTTAATGTTGCCGCAGCCGCAAACACGCCCGGAGCAAGATGGTGCTATACAAGCTGGACCGACAATGCCGGAAACCTTTGGATGTTTGGCGGTATCACGGCATTGAGTCCGATATTCATGGATTTTTATAATGATTTGTGGATGTACAGCATTGCCACAAATATGTGGACGTGGAAAGGTGGTTCACAGTTAACCAATCAGCCCGGTGTTTATGGAACGAAGTGTATTCCGGCTGCGGGAAATATTCCCGGAGGCAGAGGAGAAACACGCGCCTGCTGGACGGATAGCTGCGGTAATTTCTGGCTTTTCGGTGGACGCGATCAGAACATAAATCTGTTTAATGATTTGTGGAGATACGAACCTGCAACGGGGCTGTGGACATGGATGAGCGGAGCAAACACTCCCAATCAGGCCGGTGTTTACGGAACGCAAAATCTGGCTGCTCCGGCCAATGTTCCGGGCGGACGTGCCGGCAATGTAAGCTGGGGCAATGCTGATGGTCTTTGGTTGTTTGGCGGCGAAGCCCCGGCCGGGCAATACAATGATCTGTGGCTTTATACACCTGATACAATTTCGGTACAGATTACGGCAACACCGCTCAGTGGTTGTGCTCCGCTGCAGGTGGGATTTACTCCTGCGGTTCAGGGCTGTGGTTCTCTCCGCAATTTGCACTGGACTTTTGGCGACCCGGCATCAGGAAGTGCAGATACTTCGTTGCTTTTGCAGCCGGCACATCTTTACAGCAGCCCCGGAACTTACACCGCAACTTTAATTGCTGCCGATTGTCAGGGCCGAACTAATACAGCTTTGGTGCAGATTACCGTGCAGCCCGGAATAACACTGCAAACAACTGTGAGTCCGTCGATGTGTGTTGCTTCGGGAAGCGCAACAGTTGCGGCCAGCGGCGGTTCGGGTGTTTATACGTATGTGTGGCAGCCTGCAGTATCATCATCGCAATCAGCAACAGGTTTAGCTCCGGGTTCATATACTGTAACCGTTGCAGATGCTTCGGGCTGTTCAAACAGCGATACTGCTGTTGTGCTGCTTGCCGATTCACTGCAAATCAGCTTAGGAAGCGATACGGTAATTTGCTTTGAAAATCAGTTGCAAATTTCGGCAACAGGAAGCGCCGCAAATTATCTCTGGTCAACCGGACAAACAACTACGGCCATTACTGTTACGCAAAGCGGCATCTACAGTGTTTCGGCAACATCCGGCATCTGTACCGATACCGATTCGATGTTGGTGAGATTTATTCCGCAGCCGGTTTCCGGCAGTGTTCCCTCGCTTTGCGAAACCGGCATAGCCGAAATTACAGTTAGCGCATCTTCCGGCTCTACATACCACTGGTCAACCGGCGATACTGTTTCAACACTTTCTGCTAATGCGCCCGGACAATACACTGTTCTTGTATCCAATGAAGGTTGTTTATTTGCTGATACATTTCTGATTCCTGATTTTACAGGAAGTTCGGCGCTTTATTTCCCGAACAGCTTTACTCCCAATAACGATGGGGTAAACGAGACATTTAAAGGTTACGGAGAAGGTGTTTTGGAATATGATCTTCAGATTTTCAATCGCTGGGGCGAACGAATTTTCCATACCGACAATTTCAATGCAGAATGGGATGGAAAACAAAACGGGCAATTAGTTCAGGAAGATGTTTATGTGTGGGTGGCAACGTATCGGTTGAATTGTGATGATAGCCGGGAAATTATCCGCCGTAGTCACGTAACGGTTATCCGTTAGAACAAAAGCGATTAATCGTTCAGCGCCCGTTTTTCAGCTATCTTTGAGCCCGCTGCTGCTTTGTAAATAATTTGCAGCAGCGTAACAAAGTATTGCATAGCTCTCATGCACATCAGCGACGATCTGCTTAATTGGGTAATCATCCCGCTCCTCATTTTTATTTCACGTCTCGGCGATGTTACGCTGGCCACATTGCGGAACATTTTTATTTCCAAAGGGTTTCGGAAAATAGTACCGTTTATTGGCTTTTTTGAAGTGCTTATCTGGCTCATTGCCATGAAACAGGTAATGAGTCACGTTGATAATGTGCTGTCTTATGTTGCCTGGGCTGGCGGTTTTTCGGCAGGGACGTATGTCGGAATGCGGATTGAGGAGCGGCTTGCTTTGGGAACGCAGGTAATCCGGATTATCACCAACCAGCTTAGCCCTGAACTCATAGCCGCACTTCGGGCAGCCAATCACGGTATCACTGTAGTTGATGCCGAAGGCTCAAAAGGCCCGGTGAAAATGATTTTTACTGTTGTAAAACGCACCAGTGTTCCTGATGTCATCGCCATACTCGAACAACATCAGCCCAATGCTTTTTTCTCGGTCGAAGATGTGCGCAATGCCCACCACGGTGTTTTCCGCAACAGCCAACGAAAACTCAATCTGGTGAGATCAATTTTTCCCGACCGGAAAGGAAAATGAACGATTTGTTTGTTTAACATACAACAGGAACTCAGGCAAACTGCAGCGTAAGAAGGAAATTATGGAACCGATAGTACCTTACCGAGAGTCGAACGATTCGAAAAAAACACAGGTCAGCAAAATGTTCGACAATGTATCGTCGAACTACGATCAGCTGAACCGTGTAATTACATTTGGAATGGATGTGAAGTGGCGCGAAAATGTGCTGAACATTGTAGCCAACCGAAAGCCTGAAACTCTTCTTGACATTGCAACCGGCACCGGTGATATGGTCATTTTGTTTTCGGGAGCTAACGTGAAAAAAATTGTTGGCGTTGATATTTCAGATGGTATGCTTTCGGTTGCCCGCGAAAAAGTGAAAGCCCAAAATCTATCCGATATTATTGAACTCAAAATTGCCGATGCCGAAAGTTTGCCTTTTGAAACCAACAGCTTTGATGCAGTTACTGTTTCCTACGGCATCCGGAATTTCGAGCATCTTGAAATAGGTTTGGCCGAAATTCTGCGCGTACTCAAACCCGGCGGAATTTTTGTGATTTTGGAAACCTCTGTTCCCGAAAAATTTCCGTTCCGGCAAGGTTATTTCATTCACACAAAAGTTTTTCTTCCGCTTATTGGCCGTTTGTTTTCAAAAGATAAACGAGCGTATTCGTATTTATCTTCTTCGGCAATTAATTTTCCTTACGGCGCAAAACTCAAAGCAATTCTCGAAGGTGTAGGGTATACACAGGTTGAAGTATTGCCGCAATCGAAAGGGATTTCTACCATTTACAAAGCGTTTAAAGCGTAGTTTATTAAGCAACCTTTTGAGTTGTTTAGCGACTAATTTTTAAGTAAGTCGAATTAAACCACATAACTATGCGTTTTTTCTTTTTTGCGTTTTTGATTGCTGCTCCATGTATAGTTTATGCGCAAGCAAACCAGCGTTCGGTTCAGGTTTTTGTGAATGAAGCGCACAGCGGATTGCATGTTGGTGCTGACTTCCGTTATTCACTTTCGTCCAAATTTACCTTTTACGGCGGAATTCATTATCTAAACAATCGAGTAATAACAGATAACCAGTATTATATATACAAACACCGGTTTTATGCACGTACTGCGGCTGAGCATTTTGGCGTTAGACTTGGAGCCGAGCGGCAGTTTGCACTAAAGCAGAGTTGTATAAAGCCATTTGTTTTTTTTCAAGTGCAGCAAACGCGAGCCTCACTCAGACGAAATTCACAAGTCCTTCGGTATGATACAATTAATTTTCCTCAACAAACAGTAATTTACTACTCATATGATGAATATAACTATTCGCAAAAACCTGTGCTTTCGCTCGAAAGTACATTTGGAGCTGGTTTAATTGCAGATTTGTCGGAACGTATTGCTTTGAAACTTTCTTGTGGACTTTCGATTCCTATTCTTATTGATCCAAATATAAATCGATACACATGGGGTGGCTTTAGCAGCCTTGCCGAAGCCGGTTTGATCTGGAGATTCGGAAAAACGGTAGAGTAGATCGCCAGCATAACCGTACCTTTGCGGCATGTACGTATCAGATGAACTGCCTGAGGGCGATATTGAAACCGGCAGCGAACAGGAATTGTATGAGCATCACCGCTTTCGGGTTGATCCGGGGCAGGAGATGCTGCGTATCGACAAGTACCTGATGCACAAACTGGCATCTGTTTCGCGTACAAAAATTCAGGCGGCTGCTGATGCAGGAAACATACTTGTCAATGACAAAGCAATAAAGCCGAGCTACAGGGTAAAACCGCTCGACAGTATTTCAATTCTGCTGCCGCATCCGCCCAAGGTTTTTGAACTTCTTGCAGAAAACATTCCGCTCAACATTGTTTACGAAGATGATACGCTGATGATTATCAACAAGCCTCCGGGACTTGTTGTGCATCCCGGCTACGGAAATTATACAGGCACACTTGTAAATGGTTTGCTCTGGTATTTCGAGAATTTGCCTGCCAGTTCGCATGAACAGCGTCCGGGCTTGGTGCATCGGTTGGATAAAGATACTTCGGGCATTATGGTGATTGCGAAAACGGAATATTCGCTGGCGCATCTTGCACGGCAGTTTTTTGACCGTACCAACGACCGCCGTTATCTGGCCTTAGTTTGGGGCGATTTTGAAGCGAATGAAGGAACAGTTGACGCTTTCATTGGCCGCGGCCGAAAAGATCGCAAAGTGATGGAGATTTACACCGACCAAAGCGAAGGCAAACATGCAGTTACGCACTGGAAAGTAATTGAGCGTTTCGGTTATGTAACGCTGGTCGAATGCAAATTAGAAACCGGCCGCACACATCAGATTCGTGCGCACATGAAACATATCGGGCATCCGTTGTTTAATGATGCAACTTATGGCGGTGCGCACATTGTGAAAGGCACAAGTTTCAACAAGTACAAGCAATTTATTGATAACTGCTTTGCGCTTTGCCCGCGTCAGGCGCTTCATGCCCGTTCGCTCGGAATACAGCATCCGGGCACAAAAGAATGGATGCAGTTTGATTCTGAATTGCCCGATGATATGAAAGCCGTGCTTGAAAAATGGCGCACGTATTCGTCGGCTCGGAAGTTTGAGGAAGATGTGAAGCCCGAAGAATTAGCGTGAGAGCAATTCCCAAACTTCATCATCAAACATCGTCAGCGAAGGCAATACCAAATCAGCTGCTGCAAAACGGGGCTGTGCTGCGTGTTCGGGAGTCGGAACAGCAAGGCATTTCATCCTCGCAGCTTTAGCGGCAATTACACCGTTGAACGAATCTTCGATAACTAGCAGTTCGGTTGGATCAATACCGAGATGCTTGGCCGCTGTAATAAACACCGCAGGATGCGGCTTCCCGAAATCTTCTGCTTCGGCCGAGCATACAACATGAAAGTAATTGTAGATACCGTAATGCTGCATCAAACCGCGAATCAATCTCAGCGGCGAGGAAGAAGCCAGTGCTACAGGCATCTTTTTTTTCTGTAATTGCTCAAGCAGGTTCACAACGCCCGGCATGAGTTGGGCATTGGTGGTGACTAAGCGTTGTACTTCATCTACTATAGCCACTTTCACCGCCTCATCGCTCATGCCCTGCCAGGGATGTTTTATGCGCCAGCGGGCAATCACTTCTTCAATTCGGTTGCCCATCATTTCCTTAAAATCGCTTGCAGAAGGAGCCTGGCTCAATGATCCGAATACATTTGTTTCCGCTGCACGCCACCAAGGTTCCGAATCTACCAGCAGCCCGTCCATGTCAAATATTACACCTGTAATCATATCGCGTAAAGGTAAATCAGAAAGTGATGGGCTGAAAATTGGTTGATCTGCTGATTTCATTTATCTACAACAAGTAAAATGCAAAGCAGAAAGAAGCGAAATCTTGGCGGAAATCATATACGCTGCAATTACAAAGAGATTTCACAAGCAGCCCAACGAATAGATTTTGCAGCAATAAACTGAAATGCTAAGTTGAAAGTTATCGAGAAGATTGAAGCGGGGAGACACGGGCGGAAATCGTGTATTAGAGTAATTACAAAGAGATTTCACAAGCAGCCCAACGAAGAGATTCGCGACAAAAACTGAAATGCTAAACTGGAGATTGTCGTGAAGATTGAGGCGGGCGCCCGAGCGGAAATCAGAAGTTTACTTAAGTAAATGAGGATTTCCGCGAGTAGCCCAACGAAGAGATTCGCGACAATCTCCAGTTTATAAAAACAGGAAACCCGGATACGCTTTAACCCCAGTAGCGTATCCGGGTAACTTTCCTGATGTGCAAAGACCAAAGTCTTCTAAACCCTTTTTTGAAGCTGTTCTACAGGACCCCTCTGTGAACATGGTGAGATAAGATTATTAGCTGAACCTTCTCTTCGGGTGTCACACGATACAAATGTATAATCACACCCTCCGAAACAAAACTTGAAACAGTGTTATTAGGGACACTCGTTTTAAGTATATTTTTTGCTAAATGATTGATTTGTAGGTGTTTTATTTAATTTATATGGACAATGAAATTTCCTTCGGAGTGCCCAAAAAGATCAATTAATTCAAAAAAACAGCCTCGTTTTCGGTTGATGAATTTGTAGTGAAGTCAATATTGAGGTAATCCTGCACCACATTATACAGTGTATCACGTTCAACAGGATGCCTTTTTACGTCTTTTATCAGCTTCACTAACTCAGCAGTGGTAAGTTTTGGCGATTGCTCTTCAGAGCCGGCCATGGTATAAATTTTTGTCGAGTCGTCGATGGTACCATCAATATCATCAACCCCGAACGAAAGCGCCAGTTGTGTTGTTGTCCGGCCAATCATGGGCCAGTAGGCTTTTACGTGCGCGAAATTATCGAGATAAATGCGCGAAACAGCATAGTTCTTCAAGTCTTCAACTACCGATACTTCGCTGATGTGCGACATCTGGTTGTCTTTGTTGCGGAATTTGAGCGGAATAAATGTGTTGAAACCGCCGGTACGATCCTGAAGCTGACGAAGCCGCTCCATGTGATCGATGCGGTCGGCATACGATTCTACATGGCCATAAAGCATCGTAGCATTAGAAGGAATGCCGAGTTTATGCGCTGCTTCATGGATATAGAGCCATTCTTCAGAACTGCATTTATCTTCTGAAATAATTGCACGCACTTTTTCATCAAAAATCTCAGCTCCGCCACCCGGCAATGAATTAAGACCGTGATCTTTCAGGTATTGCAAACCTTCTTCAACAGTCATTTTCGCTTTGCGGAACATATAATAAAGTTCTACAGCCGTAAATGCTTTTATATGCAAATCAGGTCTGTGATTTTTGATGTCCTGAAGCAGTTTGGCGAAGAAATCAAGCCCCATTTTCGGATGAACTCCACCTACAATGTGTACTTCTGTAATCGGCTGCCCGTCGTACTTGCGCACCATGTCCAGCATTTGTTCTGCCGAAAGTTCCCAAGCACCTTCTTTTTGCTTGAGCAGTCGTGAGTAGGAGCAAAACTTACAATCGTAAACACAGATGTTGGTAGGTTCGATATGGAAGTTGCGGTTGAAGTAGGTGTAATCGCCATGACGCTTCTGACGGATATAATTGGCAAGCGAACCCACAAAGCCGAGATCAGCATCAGTATAAAGCAATTCACCCTCGGCGGGTGTAATGCGTTCGCCGGCTATAACTTTTTCGGCAATAGATTTAAGTGCATTGGAATGGCCGGAGGCAGAGAGCAAATCGGCAACGGTGGCCGGACGAACAGCAGACATAGAAAAAAGATTCGCAGCAGCAACAGTGCCTTTGCGAATGCAAATTTACGAAGCCTCGGGCAGCTTACCCGATAAAAACTGAATTTGTTTGCTGTTTTTAATTGCGTACAACCTTGCTCACGTTGCGACCTGTTGCGGTATAAAGCTCAACGAAATAAATTCCCTCACTCAGCTGTGAAATATTGAGTTCCAGCCTGTTTTCGCGTATTGCCGGCTGTGCAATTTGCATCACATTTGTACCCGTTACCGAAACAATTGTGATTTGCTGAATAGCTCCGAAACCAGCCGGAACTTCAATGGTCAGCATACCTGCGGTTGGATTTGGAAAAACTGCCGGCTGTACACGGTCTGTATAATTGTGCACGCTTGTGGGTACACATTTGGTGCTCGATAAAATTCCGGAGCGCGGTCCGTTTAAAGCTGCCCACATTCGTGCTTTCTGTCCCATGGTAAACATATACATACTAGTATCATCACAGTAGTTCATATAGTTCATCCACATCACTCCGGGTGCTGCAGGGCTGCACGCATCGGTAATTACTATGTTGGGTGCATTGTAGCCATAGGTCTGATCGGTTTGCAGAGGCGTATCAGCAACCTGATCATCGCCGGTACAGTTGTTGCCGTCGTCGCCGCTGATGTGGTAGAGATCTAACCAATGTCCTACTTCATGCGTGCCGGTTCTGCCGAGGTTGTAGGGTGCCTGCGCTCCGGTTTTCCCAATAAAATTGTGCATGATTACTACACCATCTTCTGTAGCAGAAGCTGAACCGGGAAAAGAGGCATAACCTAATAAGCCATTGTTACATTGTGCTACCCAGATATTCAGATAATCATTCGGGTTCCAGCCCGGGGCAGCAGCAAACAAAATAGAGTTCTGACATGGGGAACTGGTTGTCTGAATATATTCATAACCGGGTGTCCAGTTGCCCTGTGGATCAATCTGTGCGAGGCAAAACTGAATATCTGTATTGCCTGATATAGGTTGCCAAACACCCGGAGTGTTTGTGTAATCCGCATTATATCCGCCGAAATCTTCATTCAGAATTTGTATCTGCTCGTAAAGTCGCTGAACAGGCACATTACCGGCCGCATTTGTGTAAACAACATGAAAAATAACCGGAATATATTCTGTAGTTCGGGTTGTATTGCCTTCTGGATGCAGCAAGAGCCATTCATTCATCCGCTGCTGTGTTTGCTCATAAATCAGACGTTGCTGCGGATCGGCAAGCTGGTTCTGCAGGTGCTCATGTGCCTGACAGTGCTGATCTGCTTGCTGCGCACTAACAATATTTGCAGCAAGAACAAAGGCAATAGCAAGTAAGTAATTTTTCATACCGTGTAATTTACAAAAACTACAAAATGAGGAATACATTTTTCTGAAATAATTTGAAAAACAAACTGCAATTCAACAAAAAAAGCTGCCCCATTTCTGAAGCAGCTTTTTATAGTGAAAACTGGAACTTTTATTCAATCACTACTTTGCGTGTTGTGCGCTCGCCACCATTGCTGATTTCAATTGCATAAACACCAGAAGCAAGACCGCTGAGGTCAAGAACAATCCGCGAATCGGTAAGTACTGCATAACGTGATGTAAGTACAGCTTGTCCGATTGCATTGAAAACGGTTACATCAACATCATTTGCATTATTGCCATTGAAGTCGATAGTAACTTCACCGTTTGAAGGCGAAGGATAAACACTGATACTGTTCAGAAGATTGATTTCGTCAAGGCCAACAGGTGTGCAGGCATTGGAGGTAAGCAGGCTTGAACGTGAACCATTCAAAATCGACCACATACGGGTTTTTTGTCCGGTGGTGAACATATACATACAAGCATCATCGGTATAATCCATGTAGTTAAGCCACATTACACCGGGAGATGTGCTTGTACAGTTATCAGTAACAACCTGACCGGCATTGAAACAGCCGTAGTTTTCGGGTCCCTGATTTGGCGTGTCCATCACCTGATCTGAACCTGAACAACTGCTTCCGTCGTCACCCCAGATGTGATACAATCCGAAGTAGTGTCCAACTTCGTGTGTACCGGTGCGGCCTTTGTTATATGGGGCAGAAGCACCTGTTTTGCCGGTATAGCGGTAATCAAGTACAACCCCATCAGTAGATGCAGGGCCACCCGGGAACTGAGCATATCCAAGAATTCCACCGCCAAGATCACATACCCAGATATTCAGGTATTTTGTACGATCCCAAACATTAGCTCCACCGCTCGATGCAAACTTTACATCATCATTTAAGCTAAAGCTTGATGTTGTAGTTGAATAACGCTCAATGCCATTTGTCCATCCGTTTGTAGGTGTGCGTTTGGCAAGGCAAAACTGAATTTCACAATCGGCTTTAAGTCCGGCCCAGGCGGCAGGTACATTAACGTGATCAGAATTCAGTTTGCGATAATCTTCATTGAGCACCTGAAGCTGTTCAAGAATGCGTGTTGAAGAAATATTTTCGGTTGAATTTTGATAAACAACGTGAAAAATTACCGGAATGGTAACTACTGCACGTGATTCAAAACCATTTGGATTGTCGTTGGCAAAATGCTCTGCCGCACGATTAATTTCAGCTTCCTGAAGCGCAAGCTCAGGATGCTGCGCAAGCTGCTGCTGATGATAAGCATGACTGTGGCAGCGCTCTGGTGCCTGTGCATTGAGCAGCGTGCAAAGACCTGCTGAGAATACTGTAAGTAAGAATTTCTTCATGTCCGCTATGGATGTGAATGAGGGTTTTGTTTTTGATCTGTTTCTGCGAAATTAATTTCGCGGTCTGGTGATTACGAATCTAAGGAGTTTTTTTGTTTTTTCTATAGCTGAACTGAATAAGTAGCGACTCAAAACGGAAATTCAGGTGATCTTCTTTAACCTATACAAAACGCAAAGCCCCGGAACAAATTGCTCCGGGGCTTTGTGTTTATTGGATTGTTGTTTTAACGTGTAATTACGATGCGTTGTGTTGTCACAGCCTCACCGGCGCGGATCTGAACAAAATACATGCCTTCGGCCTGTGTTTCGAGATTGATCTGATACTGACCGCCGTAGGTGCTGCCTTGCTCAAATTGGTCAACAACCTGACCGAGTGAGTTGGTTACAATAACCTGCAGACGCTCGGCCTCGGGGAGACTGATATTGAGCGTTACCATTCCGTTTGTCGGATTCGGGAACAATGTAACCATTGAACCAAGCGCAGCCGATGAAATACCTGTGCTGTTGGTAAGGTTAATGTCATCAATGTACAGGTTGTTCTCGTATTCTGTAATGTTTACAAAACGGAACTGCGCATTCTGTGCCGATGCATAAGGAATGAGTGATACGGTTTCGAGGCGCCATTGATTAGCTGTAGGTACAAACGGCGTTGAGCTGAATGCCGGTGTTGCTGTGGTCAGCTGTGTACCAAACTTGTTGTAAATGGTTGTCCATGTAGCTCCGCAATCGGTTGAAACCTGAACGCGCAGTGTGTCTGAGTAGTTCGGATTTGAGGCCGGATCGGTGTAAAGCTGGTAAGCCACTTCAAACGTAAGTACCGGATTGTTAACAGAAGCAAGGTTAACAGCCGGAAGTACAAACTGGTCAATTTCGCCGTTTGCAGCGTAGTTTACATTGTCGATATACATTGATGCAATACCCGTTTTGGAGGCATTGGTAGTGCGTTCCCACGTGGTAGCTGCATCAGGGTTAATCACACTGTGCCCGGCGGGCGGGAAAGTGGTTGCTTCAAAACCTTGTGTATATGGAAGGTTTTGACCAGCTCCCTGAACAGTAAATGTTGAGGAGGTTAGATCGTTGCTGGTATTACCATCGCTATTGCCGTTCGGGTTTTGAGTTTGTGTGGTGAAGGTATGTGTACCTGTTGTAGTTGTAACCGAAGGCAGTGTTACATTTACTTGTCCGCCCGAGGCCAAAGAGCCTGTCCAGCTAAAGTTGGTATAAGCAGCAGCATCAACTCGATACTGAATGGTTACTGAGGTAAGAGTAGCAGAGCCGTAGTTTCTGAGTGTTACAATTGGCTGAAAAGTTGGAGAGCAAATTGCTCCGTTTGGTGCAACAACCGAAATCATACCTGCGTCATTGGCTGCTGATGATGAACTGCAACCCTGTGAGTTTTGCAAACTGGCGCGTGAACCTGTCATTACTGCCACAATACGGGCTTTTTGTCCGTTTGTAAACATATACATACATGCATCATCGGTATAATCCATGTAGTTCTGCCACATATAGCCGGGTGAACTTGTTGCACAATTGTCGGTGAGAACAGTTCCCGGATTGTAGCAGCCGCCTGTTGCATCGGCTTGGTTGGGTGTATCAGTAACCAGATCGCTGCCAGAGCAAGAGCCACCATCGTCGCCCCAAATGTGGTAAAGATCGAGGTAGTGACCAACTTCGTGCGTAGCTGTGCGGCCTTTATCGAACGGAGGTTGTGCTCCTGTGGCTGTTGTTCCGGTATAACGGTAGTTGAGAACAACACCATCTGTATTGGCCGGACCGCCCGGAAACTGTGCATAACCAAGCAGCTGGGCACCGAGGTCACAAACCCAGATATTGAGGTAAGAACCGGCAGGCCAAGCGTTAACCCCGCCCGATGCAGCAAACTTTACGTTATCGTTGGTATTAAAAGAGTTTACTGTGGTTTGTGTGCGTGTAATACCTGTAGTTGGATTGCCCTGCGGATCAGTTGTGGCCAAGCAAAACTGAATTTCGCAGTCGGCTGCAATGCCTTGCCAAACAGCGGGAACGAGACTGGCATCAGTGTTCAGCTTGCGGAAATCGTCGTTAAGTACTTGCAGCTGAGCATTAAGTGCTGCCGTACTGATGTTTTCGGTTGTATTCTGATAAACTACGTGATAAACAACCGGAATGGTATAAACCACGCGGGTATTTGGATCATACTGGTTCTGAATGAAATTCTGAACACGGGCTTCTTCCTGCTGCATACGCAAAGCAAGTGAAGGATCCTGCTGAAGCAGCATATCCAGATGATCCATTGTTCCGCAGCTGCGGTGTGCAGCCGGAGCCTGTTCGGCATGTGCGGGTTTACCCGGTTTGTGTGCGTGCTGAGCCTGCAGGGAAGTTGCAGCAAACAGTGCGACACCCGCAAAGGTGAGGAGTCGTTTTGTCATTGTTTTATCGTTGGTCAGTTAAATAGTTAATATGCTTTCTGGTGTGATGAGGCTGCAATTTCAGGAATATCTGGCGTATGAACAACCTGTGTCGGCAGATTGTTGAAAAACATCGATAATTGGTGTTCTTTTTAAAGTAATCGGGGGAGGCAATTTGTTTTGCAATTTTGTGGCATGAAAAGGCGAATTCTGCTGGTTGAAGACGAAGAACACCTGCTCAAAACAATCAGGCTCAATCTGGAGCTCGAAGGTTTTGAAGTGCTTGCCGTTATCGACGGATCAAGCGCTGTGAGGGCATTTGAGCCTAATCAGTTTGATCTGATTATCCTTGATGTTATGCTGCCGCTGATGAACGGTTTTGAAGTTTGTCAGGCCATTCGCCTGCAAGACACGCTCGTGCCGGTACTTTTTTTAACGGCAAAATCTTCCGGAGAGGATAAAATTCAGGGACTCAGAATTGGTGCCGATGATTACCTCACCAAGCCTTTTAATCTCGAAGAGTTTCTGCTGCGGGTTCATAATCTGGTGAAACGTTCAACACGCAGCAGCAACGATCCGCAACCGCTCACGGTGTTCAGGTTCGGAAATAACCAGATTGATTTTTCGACCTACGAAGCTGGCGGCAACGGAAAAATCTGGGCCATCACCAAACGCGAGGCCGAACTGCTGCGTTTGCTGATTGAACGAAAAGGCGAGGTAGTTTCACGCGATGAAATACTGGAAGCCCTTTGGAATGATGATGCCCTGCCAACTGCACGCACTATCGACAACTTCATTCTCAGTTTCAGGAAATATTTTGAAGAAAATCCGCGCAATCCTCAGCATTTTCATTCGGTGCGGGGTGTTGGCTACAAGTTCACCGAATAAACAAAGCCTCTCAAGGCAATGATTTATGCAAGGCCGAATCCTGTTTAACGGAGTCGGTTTTTTGCTTTTTTGTATCGGGTGCATTCTCATCGCCAAATTCAATGACTAACCAAACACAAACAAGCACCAGCAGAAGCGAGAGAAATACTTTGCGGTAACGGTAAAGTGGCGTGCGGTAAAGCGGATGAGTAAGGTGCTGATAGTTCTGCATCACCCGGCCAAAATCTTTCTGGCGGTTGATGCGGTCATCACCGGGCTCGTTCGGGTTGATATGGAACGAATACTTTGTCATAGCTTACCATCCGCCTGAACGGAGGAGTTGTTGTTTAAGTTTATCCAGAATGCGGTAAGTTTTCACTTTCGCATTGGTTTCGGTGATTCCGCAAATATGTCCAACTTCTGCAAAGGAACGTTTTTCAAAGAAACGAAGTTCGATCAGTTGCATATCATCGGGTTTCAGAAAGCTGAGTGCCCGCATCAGTAATCTCCGGCGTTCGTCGGAATCTGTTTGTCCGGATTCGATAATGATTGTTCCGAGATCGGTTTGGTCTAAACTAACCAGCCTTTCGCGTTTTGTTTTGCGGAAGTAGAGATTTACTTCATTCATGGCAATACGAAACAGGAATGCCGAAAAAGGAACACCGCGGTACTGATATTTCGGAAGAGCGAGTAATGCTTTGAGAAATGTATTGGAAACAATATCATCGGTAGCTTCATTATCGCCGGCGCGCCTGAATACAAACACAAATACCGGTTTGTAATAGGCTTCATACAGCACAGCAAACTTCTGCGGATCGGCTTTCGCCGCTTCCACCTGCGCCAGTTCGGTGCGCAATGCAGTGTCTGTTTTGTGATGAATGTTCACGTATGCTTTCGGGTCTTTTCTGCTTCCTAATTCAGCAAACGCCCGAAAGATACACACATTGTAAAAAAAATGTTGAGTGAAGAGTGATGAGTGTTGAATGAAAAGCTGGTCTTATATTTTGCTTAAGCAAAATATAAGATGCAGATTAACGTTTTTCATGATTGTCATTGTTCATTCAACATTCATCATTCAACATTTTTTTAGTTAAAAGTGTATCGTTTTATTGACTTCACATTATAGTAAAAAATACCTCATCTCATGCGACAACTCCTGTTAGTTGTGGGAATTGCTTTAGCAGCAGTTCCGGGAAAAATTTTTGCCCAATCGGAAACACGTTTGCCTGATTCCGAAATTACGTTGAGCGGTAATGCAGCAGTTGACCATTTTATGAAACAGCCAGCAAAACCGGTTCAAAAGCTCAGTGTTAACGGCAATACAGATGCCGTTCATTTGAATAGCTTGTTTGCTTTTTTGCAGAAAAAACAAATTACCGATTCTCTTTTTTTAGATGGATTAGCTGTAAAGCAAGTTCCTGCGTCAATTCAAAATTCGGGTGCAAAACACATCAGTATTGCGCGCTGCGATTCGGTTGATTTGAATGATGCCTGCCGGAAATTTGCTGAAACAGAAAGCCTGAACAGCATTGCGGTTACTGTTTCGTATCTCGGACAGTTTCCGGTTTCGCTGGGTAAACTCAGGCATCTCGAACAAATCAAAATTGTAAACACAGATCTTTCGCTGGCCGATGGTTATGCGCTCAACTACAATTTGCCCGGCGCATTATATGCCGAACAGCAAACTGTATTTGGCTTTACCGATGCACAGCAGGGTGCCTCACAGCTTGCGCTGGTGTATGGTTCGTATGATGCAGGATTTACAGCGCAGCACCTTCAGCAGCTCAGCGATTTTCTGCAGGGCGTTAGCGGAACTACAGCGCAACTCGCACAGCGCAAACCGCGAAACTTGTTTGTCTATCGCCATCCCCTCGTTAAAAAACCAATTGCCGGCGTTGATGTGGCCAGCAGCTTTTACACCTTCCGCGCCGAAAATGGTTTGTCGTTCAGCTACCCCAGCGGAAGCCGGATTTTTATTCCTAAAAATGCATTTGTGGATGCTTCCGGAAAAATAGTTACCGGTGATGTAACTGTGAGTTACCGCGAGTTCCGCGATGCAACTGATATTATTGTGAGCGGCATTCCGATGAAATACGACTCGGCCGGACAAACCATTGATTTCGAATCGGCAGGAATGTTTGAGCTGGCGGCTTCGGCCGGAACTCAGGAAGTTTTTGTAGCTCCCGGCAAAAATATCGATATGCAATTTGCCGTAACCAAAACCGAATCGAGCTACAATTTCTACCGGCTCGATGAAGAGAAAGGCTGGCAGTACAGAGGCAAACCCGGCGCAATGGTTACCACTATTCCCGGCCGAAACTCAAATGCTCAAAGCAATAATACCGGCTCTGCTGCTATTGAAATCTATTTGAGTGCAATGAGAGGGCAGTATAATCCCGGTTCGCCCGATACAACAAAATTTCAGCAGCGTTTCGAATCCATGAGATATTTGAATACAAGGTTTATCGGCGATCGTGATTCAAATTCAAGTGAACTCAAAGGTGCTCGATACTTGAAACTGCGCCGCGTTTCGGGATCAAAAAACTATACCTGTTTTAAAATACTTCCTACAAATTATCAGCGGTTTCCTGAACTCCGCGCGTATAAAGATATTGTTTGGATGATGGACGAGAAATTAAGCGCTCCTGAATTCAGAAAGCGTTACGGCAGAAAAGTTTCGTTCAATGATATTCAGGTGATCGGGAAAAATGGTCGCTACACACTTAAACTGAAGAATCAATACGGTTTTACCGAAGTTCCGGTTTCAGCATTTACCATCCGCAACGGCAAATTGCATAAACCAAGCATGGCCGAGTTGCAGATGAAGGATTTCCGTTATAACACAAACCGGGAATTGCGCGAAAAAACATTTAACAGAAAGCTGCAGGGAGAAATGAAAGAGCACAATAAGCTCGTAAAAAATCTTGGCCTGCTCGCACTCCGCACCTGGAAAAATGTAAAACCGCAAATGACCGAAGCTGAGAAAACACTTGATTTCAGTCAATGGAAAGAAGCAGTTGACAAGTATGTAGCTGATACTAAACTCCGGCAGTTCCAGTTTGGAACAACAGATTCGGAAGGTGCTAAAAATGTAACCCGTGCACTGAGCCTGAACGGAACCGGAATTTTCAATTGCGATCAGGCTTCGAGAGTTGTAAATCCTGCAAAAGTATTGGCTGTTGGCAAAAATATTCTCGGTAAAATTATTCCGGCAATAACGGCTTATGTCATTACCAAAGGAAAAAATATGGCACTTGGTTTTGGCGCAATAGATGTAAACAAAGGTATTATGCTCAACTTCTCGCTAACCGATTCGTCGAGAATTGTGCTTATTGACGAACAGGGATATGTTGCAGTTGTTGAAAGCAACGAATTGAATAAACACCAAAGCTATACACACGAAGCCCGATATGAGTTTACGGTTAAAGAGCTTGGGAAAGCACCGCCGGTAGCAGAATTGAAGCAGGTGCTGAAATGGGAATAGGCAGTATTAAATTATAAGTGGGGACAGTTTTAATTTACTTGTCGGGACGCGATGCATCGCGTCCCGACAAGTAAATTAATTCAAAAACTGGTCGTATTTATCGAATCTATTTTTGTTTTTATTTTATCAAAATCCAATTTTCTCCAGCCTAAAATCTCATATTGACGAATTTCAATTTCATCAGTTTTAAGCTTCATCATCTGCCGTTTGCTTTTATACAAATTAGCACTTTGAATATTAACTGAGCATTTGCTAACGGGCTTATTTAGTGTCTTAGTTTGATTACCATCTCTCCATTCAATAAAAACAATATCATTATTAATAATAAGATGAGTAATGAAAATTTTACCAACTTTTTTTGAGTGCAGGTATGATATAACTAAAGGAAGAATTCCCAATATACCTACCCAACTGAACTTTG
Source organism: Bacteroidota bacterium (assembly GCA_046335555.1). Taxonomy (GTDB): domain Bacteria; phylum Bacteroidota; class Bacteroidia; order Palsa-965; family Palsa-965. The sequence goes on along the minus strand of JBKDHA010000210.1, from coordinate 22,073 downwards.
ATGCAACAAGTATTATAATTGACACTATCCATCCCATTACCATCAATCTCAACATCCGCCATAAATAAAGATGATTGAATGCTCCTGAAAATTGTTTTTCAAAATTCATGTATTGATTTGTATCAAACAGTAGGTACATGTATTGAAGTTAGGCCGCGATGCATCGCGGCCCCACAATGGCATTCTGTTTATTATAATGGCATTCTATTTACTACAATAAATTTCTGGAATAGTTTTGTTTTGATGAATGATAAAATCATTCATCATTCATCACTCAACATTCATCACTCAACATTCTAGAACGGATCTTCTTCAATATCATTCAGCTTTGAGCCTCTGATGATTGAACCGCTATTGTTTCCGCCGGTGCTGAAATCATCAGACGGGCCGAGACCTGCGGAGGCATTGTAGGTTCCGCCGCTGTTGCTGTCGCCGCCCATGTAGCCGTTGTCTATGCCGCCGTCGAGATCGCAGAATTTGGCAAGGCGGTCGATGAAGCGGAGGTTTACACTTCCCACGGCGCCATTACGGTGCTTGGCGATGATGATTTCGGCAACGCCTTGTGTGCTGTTGCCTTCGGCATCTTGTGTAAAGCCGTAGTACTCGGGGCGGTGAATGAACATTACCATATCGGCATCCTGCTCAATAGCGCCCGATTCGCGAAGGTCAGAAAGCTGCGGACGTTTGTCGCCGCCGCGGGTTTCTACGGCACGGCTCAACTGCGAGAGTGCAATTACCGGCACGCTGAGTTCTTTGGCAATTGATTTCAGCGAACGTGAAATGGTTGAGATTTCTTGTTCGCGGTTGCCCTGACTTTTTTCGCCACCAGCAGTCATGAGCTGCAGGTAATCGACAATAATCATCTGAATATCGTGCTGCGCTTTGAGTCGGCGGCATTTGGCACGCATCTCGAAGATTGAAAGTGCTGGCGTATCGTCGATAAAAATTGGTGCTTCGGAGAGCTTACCAATTTTTACGTGAAGCTGCTGGAATTCGTGTTCTTCTAGTTGTCCCTTTTTCAGTTTTTCGGCTGAGAGTTCTGCTTCGGCCGAAATAAGACGCTGTACAAGCTGCACAGAGGCCATTTCAAGCGAGAACACAGCAACGGGGCGTTCAAACTCAACAGCTGCATTGCGGGCCAGCGTGAGTACGAATGCGGTTTTACCCATAGCCGGACGGGCAGCAAGAACAACAAGATCTGATGGTTGCCAGCCCGAGGTCATACGGTCGAGATCGGTAAAGCCGCTGGGCACACCGGTTACGCCTGATTTCTGGTTTCGGGCTGTTTCAATTTGCTTGAGTGCCTGACTGATGAGCGTGCTCATCTTGTCGTAGTTCTTGCGGATGTTGCCTTCTACAACCGAAAACAGGTTGCGTTCGGCAGAGTCGAGCAGGTCGAATACGTCGGCGGTATCTTCGTAAGCATCGCGAATGGTATCGCTGGAAATACGGATCAGTTCGCGCTGGATGTATTTCTGGGCGATGATACGGGCGTGAAACTCAACGTTGGCGGCCGAAGCTACCCGGTTGGTAAGCTGAGAAATATAATAAGCTCCGCCTACGATTTCGAGTTCGCCGGTGCGTTTGAGTTCCTGTGTTACGGTGAGAATGTCAATAGGTTCGGAGCGCTGAAACAGGTTTTGTATAGCGCCGAACACGCGGCCGTGGGCTTCTTTGTAAAAGCTTTTGGGCTGAAGAATATCAATAACAGCTGTGAGCGCATCTTTTTCGAGCATGAGCGCGCCCAAAACGGCTTCCTCCAGTTCCACAGCCTGGGGGGGCAGCTTACCGATTTCGTAAAGCTGCTGCGATACTTGTGTAAGTGAGCCGGGGCGGCGGCTGGTATTTCGTTTTTCGTCGGTCTTGCTCATGGCGGGTCAAACTACTTCGGTGGGGCGCTTAAATTTCTCGAAAGGGCATCAAAAGTAGAAAATAGAATGCAGCCCCGTGCAGTTTTATTTCTACATATAAATAACGGGCTTTTTAACAGGATATGTTCGTATTGCATCCCCTTAATTATGAACAGTTTCACCCCCTGTTTGAGCATCAGCCGATTAGTTTTTGCACAATCTGTAAACCCGGCGAAAATCATACCTTTGCGCGCAAATAATTTGCACATGAGCTCTATCCGCTTAGACGACAGAACCTTTGTTCCCTACATACCCGAATCACGCCTGCTTGAATCTGTATCGGCAATAGCCGAACGCATGAACCGCGACTACGAAGGCCGGCATCCCTTGTTTATGGTGGTACTCAACGGCGCTTTTCTGTTTGCCGCCGATCTGCTCCGCGAAATTCGCATCGATTGTGAAGTTTCGTTTGTGAAATTGGCCTCGTATCACGGCACAAGCTCAACCGGAAAGATGAAAGAACTTATCGGTTTGAACGAAAGTCTCGTCGGCCGCGCCGTAATCATTGTTGAGGACATTGTAGATACCGGCTTTACCATTGAAACATTAGTACAGAAAGTAAAAGACCAGGGAGCAGCCGATGTAAAAGTGGCTACGCTACTGTTCAAACCCGAAGCCTACAAGAAAGAATTGCCCATCGACTACATCGGCCTCGAAATTCCCGAAGCATTCATAGTAGGCTATGGCCTCGACTACAATGGTCTTGGGCGGAATCTTCGGAATATATATGTGGTGAAAGAGGATTGAGGGCTCGGCTCAGGGGGACAAGAAGCATTGTAGCACAGTAAGACGAGAAGCATAGTGGCTAAGCAAAACCACCCGTAACAACATCCGGCCGGATGTTGCAGCACTATGCGAAGCCACTATGCAAAGTCACCAAGCTAAGCCACCAAGCATAAAAAATAAATCTGTGCTACTCTTGCAAGCCTTAAAAACACGAACTTAGCGCTCTATCATCAAGACAACATGCGCAACATTATCATTTTCGGCCCCCCCGGTGCAGGTAAAGGCACTCAGTCAGAAAAACTTTCTGCCAAATACAATCTGGTTCATCTTTCTACCGGCGATATTCTGCGTGCAGAACGAAAGGCGGGTACACCGCTCGGCGTTCAGGCACAGGAGTTCATCAACCAGGGATTGCTGGTGCCCGATGAACTTGTTGCGGGTGTACTCGAAAATGAAATGAACAAGCATCCTGAAGCCGACGGATTTATTTTCGACGGATTTCCGCGCAACACAGCACAGGTTCCAATGCTTGACGCAATGCTCGAACGCCGCGGTGCAAAGCTCGACAGTGTTATTGCACTCGAAGTGGAGGACTCAGAAGAACTTGTGCGCCGCATTGTAAAACGCGCTGAACTTTCGGGCCGTGCCGACGATCAGGATCCGGTAATTGTAGGCAACCGCCTCAATGTATATAACGAAGAAACTTCGCCGGTTATCGGTGTTTACAAAAGCCGCGGCCAGTACACTGGTGTCGATGGCATGAATGCTATTGAGCAGGTTTTTGATGATCTCAGCTTGCTGATCGACGGAATTGGCCGTAAAGAGGCTGTTGCATCTGTTACAGCAGAAACTGCGAAAGCACCTGCCGTAAAAAAATCATCTCCGGCTAAAAAAACGGCGAAGCCTGCAACCAAGAAAGCTGCTGCGAAAGTTGAAAAACCGGCAGCAGAAAAAGCAGAGAAGCCCGCAGCTAAGAAAGCCGCTAAAAAAGCTCCCGCAAAAGCGAAACCGGCAACCAAAAAGTCCGCGAAGAAAACAGCAAAACCGGTAGCTAAAAAAGCCACGAAGAAAGCCGCAAAACCGGTAGCTAAGAAAGCTGCAAAACCCGTAGCCAAAAAAGCCACGAAGAAAGCCGCAAAACCGGTAGCTAAGAAAGCTGCAAAGCCCGTAGCCAAAAAGGCCACGAAGAAAGCCGCAAAACCGGTAGCTAAAAAAACAGCAAAGCCCGTAGCCAAACAAGCCAAGAAGAAAGCCGCAAAACCAGTAGCTAAGAAAACTGCAAAGCCAGTAGCTAAAAAAGCTAACAAACGCCCGGCTGCAAAAGCAAAAGGAAAGAAAAAGTAATCTCAGGATACACATCAAAAGCGGCTGTCAAGACCTTGACAGCCGCTTTTGCATTTACCCCGCTGAGCGCAGCGAAGCAACGAAACAGACTGAGCGCAGCGAAGAGAAACACCGTACTGAGCGCAGCGAAGATAAATATTTACTGAGCGCAGCGAAGTAAGGAAAAGCCTGAGCGGAGCAAAGCCCTTCACAAACAACATCGTTTTACACTTCTGAGCAATAGTCGAAGAAACACTTAACACTCTCCACTTCCAAGCGGCAGCTCAAGAAACATTCATCATTAAACATTCACAATTCATCATTACTTTTGCCCCATGTCTGATTCCAATTTCATTGATTACGTTAAAATCTGCTGTCACTCAGGAAAAGGTGGCGGCGGCTCTGTTCACCTGCTGCGCACTGCTCAAACTGCAAAAGGCGGACCCGACGGTGGCGACGGTGGAAGAGGCGGGCATGTAATTATCCGCGGTAACAAGCAACTCTGGACTTTGCTGCATTTGAAGTACCGCAAGCATGTGATTGCTCAGGATGGCGAATCAGGCGGGAGGCAGAATATGACCGGCGCCGAAGGCCGCGATGAAGTTATTGAAGTACCGCTCGGCACTGTAGCCCGCGATGCCGAAACTGAAGAGATACTGTTTGAAATTACCGAGCACGACGAAGAACGCATTATTGTGCCCGGCGGCCGCGGCGGATTAGGCAATCAGCATTTTGCAACGGCAACACGACAAACACCGCGCTTTGCACAACCCGGCGAACCCGGCCGCGAAGAATGGAAAATTCTCGAACTTAAACTTCTTGCCGATGTTGGACTGGTGGGCTTCCCCAATGCCGGTAAATCTACACTGCTTTCGGTGGTTAGCGCTGCAAAGCCCGAAATAGCCGATTACCCGTTTACCACACTCGTGCCCAACCTCGGCGTTGTTGCCTACCGCGATCACCGCTCGTTTGTGATGGCCGATATTCCCGGAATTATCGAAGGTGCGCACGAAGGCCGTGGACTCGGTGTGCGCTTCCTGCGGCATATCGAACGAAATGCCATGCTGCTGTTTCTCATTCCTGCCGACAGCAATGATATTGTGAAAGATTACGAAGTACTCCTCCATGAACTGGAGCAATACAATCCCGAACTGCTCGATAAAAAAAGGTTGCTCGGCATCTCAAAAGCCGATTTGCTGGACGATGAACTTTTTGAAGCAGTGAAGAAAGATCTCGAAAAACAGCTTCGCAAAAAACACCGTATTCCGTTTGTTATCTTCTCCTCGCAAAGTCAGAAAAACCTTCAAGCGCTGAAAGATGAACTTTGGAAGCTGATGAATAACGCTTAAGTTTTCTGATACCGATAATTAAAAGCGCATCATGGTTTTCCATGATGCGCTTTTTGATTGTTTATCAATTCATGTTGAAAGATTGTTTGTATTGGTTATGATAATAATTGAAAATAAGGTTGATGTAGTCCCTATTTTCTTATTTTTGAGTGTCCATGAACAAACAGACCACCAATCTCCTGCTGGTGTTGCTGTTAGCCTTGGCCCCGTTCCATGTCTGTTCCCAGACCGACATGCGTTTCAGTACTTGTGAAGTAACAATCGATTTACAGAATGTTACCAAAGAGAAAGATCGGGTTAAGGTTACTGTAATACCGCCGGCTGCAACTAGTCGTGTTATTGATTTTTCGTTTCCTTCGGCAATACCCGGAGTGTATAAAACGCTGTCGGCAGTATCATTCATTCATGAAATTTATGCGACAGATGATCGGGGTTCGCGGGTACGAGTAACGCGCCGTGCGAACGGATTTCGGTTTCATCCCCGTAAAGGACATAGTTTACGCCGCATAGAGTATTGGGTGGATGATGTGTTTGATGGTGAACAAACAACAACAACAAATCAGACTGTTCCTCAGGCAGCCGCATCGCGGTTTGAAGCAGGTACCGAGTTTATGCTGCAACCAGCATTTATGGTCGGACGTTTCAGTTATGCTTCTCAGGCAGCTTACCGGGTTACTGTTCTGCATTCGCCCAAACTTTTTGTTACAACGGCATTAACCTGTAACAGTGAAACGCAAAGCCGCGATAAGTTTTTTAGTTCAGGTTATGCACATCTGATCGATCATCCTCTGCTTTACGGAACACCCGATACATTGAATACAGCTTACGGGCATATCAATTTGCATATTGCAGTAAGCGGTTCAAAATACGAAGGCCGCGCACGAATCATCCGCCGCATACTCTCGCCGCAGTTGAGTGCATTGCAGCAACTCACCGCCGGTTCAGTGCCGTTTTCTGTTATTCTGATGTATCGTTTTGATGAAGCCGATAACAAAGAAATGCGCTGGAGCGGAGTTGAGCATGTAGGAAGCGGCTATTACTGTTTGCCCGACTTGCAAGACGAAAACGATATTGCACAAATGATCATGCAGCAATCAGAAGGAAGTTTGTTCAGGATGCTGCCTTCTTTTTCGGCCACAGCATCCCTTAATTCCGATCAGCTATTCGGAGAGCCGGCACTTGTACCCGAAATGTGGTGGTTTGGCAATGGCATGACCGCCTACCTGAATTTGCTGGGTGCCGTTCGTGATTCGGTGATAAGTGAAGAAGCATTTATGGAACGTCTGCGCAATGCAATTTCAGTAGCGGAAACAGCACCCAAAATTGCTTTCTCCAACCAGAAAGCATTGGCGCGTGCACTTGCTTCTCCCGATCAGGCATCGGCGCTGCGGGCGCGGGCATTGGTAACCGTTTTCCTGCTCGATATTGAACTCATCAATTCGGGCAACAACAAAGCCGAGGGTTTGCAATCTGTTTTTCTATCGCTGTTCAGCCAAAATCCGGGTGGCGATAATATTGCGCTGGCCAAACTCATTGGTGAAAACAGTGGTGCAGATGTGCAACCGTTTTTCAATAACTACGTGCTTAACTGCAATGAACTTCCGTTAGTCACTTCACTCGAAACAATCGGCTGGGCCTATGCTCCTGATGCAATTGACTCGGTACTTAGTTTCGGAACATTCACATTATTCTACGCCGAAAATAATGATGCGTTTTATGTGCGAACTGCCTTTACCGATAACCTTTTCGGTTTACGCTCGGGCGACCGCATTCTCAGTGTAAACGGCGTAATCGTTGATATTGATAATTTCGATTATGCCATGCACCCGGTTTATTACCCCGAAGAAAATCAGCCGGTTACACTGCGCTTTGTAAGAGGCAACAGAAACGATGAAACTACGGCAACTCCTGTGCTGCGCGAGGAATTTGTCAGACACTTTGTAAGAACTGATCCGGCTGCACAGCGAAGTGCTGTGGCTAACAGGAACAGACTGCTACAAGCTAAGTAGCTGCTTTGTTTTGCTTCGCTTTGCTCAGCATGCCAAAGAGCTTTTTCAAAGTGTAAAGTGTAGAGTGTAAAGTGTAAAGTGTAAAGTGTAAAGTGGAGTTGCCTGTTAAAAGTGTTTTTTCGTGATTGTTCCAATCACTTTAGCTGTAATCTACTCTCGTGATTGTTCCAATCACTTTCACTAGAATGTATGCTCGTGATTGTTCCAATCACTTTCACTAGAATGTATGTTTCGTGATTGTTCCAATCACATTAGCTGAATTATTTACTTCAACTCATCAATACAAACAGAATTACTTACGATGGATTGATTTCACGCATTGAAACATAGGAAACATAGCGTAAGCTATGAGCGGAGCGAATAAGTTTTTGAGATTTAGTTATGAATCATACCTTAGCAAGTGTAACCGCTTTACATTTTACACTTTCCACTCAACACTTTCAAACAGGTGTTTCGAACTGTAATCCGCTGGCATCGTATTTTTAATAGTGCTGAAGAAGCTGAAAAGCAAATTCCTTCGGGTAAACTGCTCGTGAAATATGTTGCTGGCCGCAAGCTGTGTATTGTGAATACCAATCCTGCCGGGAGTTCTGCTGCTGCGGCGTTTGCGGCTATTGAAGAGCGGTGTCCGCACAATGGTTTTTCACTTTCTCAAGGCTGGACTGTGCATGATGAAAACGGATGTGCTTTGGTTTGTCCGCTGCACCGTTATTCGTTTGATGTGAAAACCGGAAGGCGGCGTAACGGTGGAGGTGAAGCTGCACGGGCTTTTCCGGTTGAGGTGCGCGATGATGGTGTGTTTCTGGGTACAGAAGAAACAGAGTGGGGCTGGTTTAAGAAGTAAATTGATCAGCATTATTGTCTGCTTGCGCTGTACTATTAATCAACTTCATTTACGGCTCCTTTCGTTTTCGGGAAACATAAGTTCACCAGCCTTTTTGAATATTATTATTAAATTCAGGTACTCAATCATCAGTACACATGAATTTACGCGGGTTAATTATTCTGTTTACCTGCTTTGCTGCGTTTACAATGCAGGCACAGCAAAACACATTTCCGCAAACTTCTGTTGCGGAATTGCTGAACAATGGTTTTTCTCAGCAATCGGTTCAGCCGCGTTCTGCTGTTGCGCAGCCTTCTGTTAACAGTCATTATCTTCCGCTGATTACCCGGCTTGAACTTGCCGAAACTGCGGGGATTGAATCTTTTCTCGCGCAGCAACCTCCGCAGCAACTTTTAAGTTTGGATACGCTCATTGTTGGCGCTGTGCCCAACGATACACTTATCATTACCGGTAACTGGACGCACACCGGTCCGATTTGGGTGTTTAATGATGGTGTGCTGATTTTCAGAAATGCAACAGTAATTGATACCGGCGATGTATATGTGTGGGGAACCGGACAATTGCTGGCCGATTCATCGAGTCTGTCTTTTCCGCAAGCTTATTTTTACGAACGTTCGTTGGTCATTTTTAATCAGGCACAAGTACGTTTGCGCAATTGTTCGCTCAACTACAGCGGAATGTCGCACTACCTCGGCATGGCCGGTAATCCGGTGCTGGAATGGACCAATGTGCACAACAGCGACTGGACAACTGCTTCGGTGCTTGGAGCTTCAACTGTAAACATTACAAATTCAAATCTCACCGGCGAATACATTTTGCAGGATTCTATTTCTATCAACCTCCTGCATGCCGATTCAGTTATTCTCTGGCATCAGTTTCCGCAAAATGCTGTAATTAATTATACGTTTCCTCCCGGAGATACATTGTATAATTACAGCTTCAACAATACACTGCCAGGCATTTCAGGAATCAATTACAACGCAATTGCCGATTCGTGTACACAAGTTTTATGGGCATTAATGCCGGTAAACGGATCAGATGTAACCATCAGCAATTCTGATCTTCGTCTTATCGGCTGCTGGTTTCAGCGGGGCGATGTGGCTTCCATTTACGGTGTATTTAATAACTCGAATTACAGCAATTACACCGCACCGCTTGCCGACCGCAACTTGCAACTCAACAACACCAGTGTTGAAACCTGGAGCATGTATGTGTTTGATTCTTCGTTTTTGTTTATCGACAGTTGTCAGTTTGGCGAAGCAGGTACGCAGCAAACAGCAGGCATACAGGCTACAAATTTTATTCTCGACGGCAGCGGCGGTTATTTCTGGTCAACCGATTCGAGTACGGTGTTTGGCATAAACACCATTTGCTACAGCACTTGCCGCAGCGAAAAGCAATCGACCTTTGTGCTGGGCTATAGCTGGCTGCCGTTTATTACAGCTTCTGCAATACAGCAAAGCACGCTTATCTGTGTGCAAAACCAGTTGCCTGCCGATCCTGTTCCTTACAACGGCAGCGTGGTGTGGATGGCCGCTCTCGAACAGCCCGATACGGCTTCGGTTAACAGCATACTACAGGTAAACGGCTCGGCATGGATTGATCAAGGGCCCGACGGAAATCCAACTGCATTTGGCAGCTACAGCCTTTCGTATCAGTTGCCCAGCCAGTCGGCAACATGGTTTCCTGTTATTACCGATTCGCTTACCGAAATCCGCCACAACTCACTTGCTGCGTGGAACACTAACGGTTTGCAACCCGGCACTTATATTCTCAAACTCACCCTAAAAACTGCCGCCGGCGATACGGTAGATGCATTAAACGTAATTGAGCTGATGAGTAATCCGCTTTCCGTTGTACAAATTGAAGCAGCAACAACAACTGTTTATCCGAATCCGGCGCAGGATATTGTTTGGCTTACAAGTGCAACAACTATTGAAGCCGGACTTGTGCGTGTGTATGATGTGCGCGGGCGCGAAGTGTTTGCACAGGCTACAAGCGGAGGCAAACAGCTTTCGATTAATCTTGGTGCGCTTGAGGCCGGTGTTTATTTCATCAGGCTGAGCAATGCTGTGTTTGTGCGGGTAGTGAAGGATTAAACTATTTTCTCTGCTTTTTCCAGTAACTCAAGATTTCGTTTTACCTCATCCAGAAATACACTTTTCAGCGATTTGTTTTCGAGTTTCGATTGTGCCCAGAGTTGTATTTCTTTGAGACCAAGTAAGGGTGCTGCGCTTTCCTGTTTTGCTGCTTCAAGTTGATGCAGTTCGGTAATAAAAGCCTCTAGTGTTTTGTTGCCGGATTGTTTTCCGTTAATCAATTTTTGAAGATAGCTGAATACAATACGTTCAAAATTAAGTTCAACAGCGGTATTACTGAATTTGCGTTTTCCGGCGCGGGTAAGGTATTCGTTGAGTTCCGAGTTATTGAGTTCGTAATGCAGCATCGCCTGAAGTACAACAGCAAAATCGCGAATATCTTTTCGGCTGTTTTTTTCGGGCATATTTACAATGCGCAGAATAAAATTGTTTGCCTCCCGAAAATTATCACCTAAAAATTCGGCCACAGCAAAATTGCAGAGGAACGAGAGTTGCTGCGCTGAAGTAAGTTGTTTTTCTTCCTGTTTAATCCAATGATCAATTTCAGGAATCAATTGTTTTACGGTTTCAAAGTTTCCTGAATTTAAAGCCAGACCAAACTCATTGTGAAACAGCAATCGTTTAAAGTCGCGAGCAGCATCGGCAGAGAGTCCGTTGAAATTGCTGAACATGGTAATGTGTTTGCGAACCTGTTCCCAATTTACCGGCGAAAGGAAGCAGGCGCTCTGATAAAATTTGCAGATCAGCAGCAAGAGTGAAACTTGATCGGCCTGCCAGCCCGGATGCTGCTGCCATTCGTTAAGCAGTGCCTGATAACGGATAACCGCATCAGGCGCACGACCAAGGTATAAATCGCGGATACCTAAAATGTTTACCGCTGTTGCACGTTCCAAATAATCGCCTGTTGCGGCCTGCCGGTTAACTAACTCATGTTCGGCAATCGCTTTTACTGCGGCACTTACAGAAGGATCACGGTGGTAAGGAACTTGTTTAATTACTGCAAGCAATTTTTCGTGCCGGTACTGAAGATCGCGGAGCTCATTCAGTTTTACACGTATGCTTTGTTCTTCATTATACAAATCATCGAGCGAAAAATCGGGGTCAGCAGTGCTTAAAAAAAGTTTTTGTTCGGCCTCTATACATTGCAGTACAAACAAGTAACGGCAGCGGTCGAGTGCCAGTTTTTTTGCTCGTTTAAGCTGTCGTTTGGCGGCCGCAAAAAGTTTTTTCTCCAGCAGTATTGCAATCTCATCAATAGTAGTTCGGAGCAGTGCATCGGTATTGTCTTCTTTATGCAGCAAACGCAAACCATCAAGAATCAGATCTTTCAGCCGCAGCGAAACAGTGGGCAGGTTGTGCAGAAACGATGCATCTTCGGGCGTTGCTGACGATTGATCGGCCTGATTAAGCCAAGCAAATAAAGTCAAGTGCTGACTGGGTTTTGCACCCGACTTTGCTTTTCCGAGCAACGTGATGAACCGTTTTTCTGAAATCGTAAGTATTTCTACCCATTTACGGAGTTCGTCGGTGGCTTCCATTTTACTTTGATTGTATATCAGGAACAGGGAAAGTACGCAGTAAAACACAAGCAGAAAAGGGGGAGTCGTTTTTTGATTGTATAAACCGGGCAATAATTTGGTTTGTGCAGGGGGGTGTTCAGGCGTAATCTTGTATCAGCAAAAACAACTAAACCCAAAACAGCAGTTTTACCGCTAAATCAAAAAACATGATCAACGAGATGATTACTATCAATGCGATGTTCCAAAATAATTCGAACATCGTGGAAATGATAAAATTGTTGGACGTTCCCTCCGAAGTGCCACCCAATTCGAACATTGAAACTTCTTTATCGGCAAATCCCGGAGATCATGTTCCTTTCACGTTTCAGCTTAAAGAGGTTACTTCAGAACTAAAATTTGAAATTCATTTCTCTACCGATTTTGTAAAGTTCAGCCCTGTTTATTTTGAAGGCTGGGAGATCACTGAAATAATGATTGATGATAAGCTGCATTATGAATGCACTTACATGAGTCCAGATGCGGTAACCAACCATACATTTAAAATTCCTGTAAAACCGCCAATCGGTATTCTCATTGTAGGTACTACTGATCCGATAATTCCGCCGCTGGTTAACTAATTCAAAACGCTGAGCCTGATTACCGCACACCGAAAGCACTTTTTCGGTGACTGGCGAAGCCTTGCCCAATAAATCGCATAACCCGGGGAAAGCCGAAAACCCTTGAAAAGAGTAGGCAAACAACTAAATACAAAAAATCAATACCATGTCAAGCTGTTCACCCATGAATTTCAATTTTTCCTGCTCTGCAACAACACTCGTTAATTATGCACAGGAGGAAGTAACCCAACACGGCGGAACGTTTAACGGAAACACATCATCCGGATCGTTCAGTTTTACAAGTCCGGCTGTTGTTGGCAACTACTCAATCAACGGCCAATCGCTAACTGTTAACATTACTCAGGAGCCTTTCCTGCTTCCCTGTGTGCTTATTGAAAAAGCTATTCAGGGTGCAATTAGCGGACTGAATTAATAGGTTGCAGATGTAAGAAAGCGTCGGGTTTGCCTGGCGTTTTTTTTTGTTTTTGTAAGTTGCTCTGCATTGCTGAATAGCTGTAGGCAAGTAGAAGTAGTTGTAATATATAAACAATAGCGTATTCGTGCGCCTGGTTATTCACTTTGGCGAATGATGGATACAAACAACATTTACCCTTCTGGTGCAGGTGCAGCATTGGGTGTGGGAGCACCAAAGGCATTTATGGTGTGTGCATTGCTGAAGAATTGATTGTAGCGGATAACGCGAATTCCCTCGGCATGTAAAGCAGCGGCAAGATGCTTTGCATGATTATCGCCAACGCCGGCCATAAGATAGTCATTGGCATAAGCTTGTTTTATTCCTTCAAACATAAATACATCGCGCATGGTGCAGGGGGCGGCCAGTAACCCGTGGTTATGTTGCTGAGCCAGCATGGCTTGTGTGGCTTCTGCATTATTCACTTCATCAACACTTGTTATGCTTGAACGGTTTATTTCGGCTTGCGCACTGGCCTGACAACGTGCTGTTGCTGCCGGTAAAAGCACATTGGCCAGATTCGTTTTTTGACCGGCAGTGAGTACTGTTTCTGCACCCTGCGGCAATAAGTTAAGAATAGCATCAAGCGATTTTCTTAAATTAATTAGTGAGGTAGTAAACGCATCTGGTTCTTCATGCAGTGCCACAATATTATTTAAGTTGAACTCTTCTATTGCAGCTTTACAGTTTCGGATAATACCTATTGCGGTTGTAAGTACGGAGTAATTGGCTTCGGGGGCTGCAGCTTCAGGAGCAAGGTATTTCCGTTGCCCGTCGTTGCCCATATAAGATGGAATCTTTTTATCATTTCGCTCTACAGCCTTATTACCCAATCCGGCTGTCCACGCATCAAATTGCAGGTGGTTGGGATCGGCTGCTGCTGCTGCCGGTGCTGCGGCCGCGGGTGCAGCCAGTTGCTGCTGATATTGCTGGGTGGCTGCGGTTAATGAAAAATACGTTTTGCTAAGTGTAGATTCCATCGGAAACTCTTGCTGCCCGTTGGCCAATGCCCGTGAATCAAGCGCCGCTCTGTCGGCTGCGGCTGGCTGGTAATAATCAATCGGAACGGTGCCACCTTCGCCCATTATATTTTCGGTGCGGTGACTTTCGGCCATAATAGTACGGTAATTGAGCACACTGTGATTTTCGCCCAGCACAAAAAACTCGTGCCCAAACGGCAGCCTATACCAAAGTCCTAAGTTTTTAACCAGACCCACCTGCACTGGCAGTCCTGTAGTATGCCGTTCAAACTCGTTGCGGTCGCGATAGTATCGGTTATATCCATCATCAATTACAGCCTGTTGATGTGCCGAAAGATTGGCCGCAGGATAGGTTTCACGTCCTTCAATAGCATTAGGTGCTGCAATAATCTGCCGGGCTCCTGCATAAGCGAACCGCTGTACCACGCCCTCTCCGGGCGAAGGCAGCGAAACGCCGCCACGCTGCTCATGTGCAGCAGCACGGGGCGGTACCGGTTCGTTATGTTGCGATGCTTTCAAATTTTATTCAGCCGATTGCGCAAGTAAATTAATGATAAGCGCAATTGTTTGCTACCGAAAAGCTAATGCTGTTGAAAACTATGTGGTTGGGTATAGTTGTTTTATTCAATCCGCGATAACCAATACGCTTTCCGTGCAAATAGTTGTACTTCTTGTTGTAACTAGAAGTCGTCTCAAAATTAAGTTTTCTAGCTTTTTCAAGTATTGGAAAGAAACTATGAGCCTTCGGAAAGAAGCTGTCGTGCTTCGGACAGAAACGGTCACGCTTTGGAAAGAAATGGTCGTGCTTCGGACAGAAACGATGAGCCTTCGGAAAGAAACGGTCGTGCTTTGGACAGAAACGATGACCGTTCGGAAAGAAACGGTCATGCTTTGGAAAGAAATGCTGAGCCTTCGGAAAGAAACGGTCGTGCTTTGGAACGAAATGCTCGCGCTTCGGAAAGAAATGCTCATGCTTTGGACAGAAACGGTCACGCTTCGGACAGAAACTGTCTTGCTTCGGAAAGAAATGATGAGCCTTCGGAAAGAAACGGTCATGCTTTGGACAGAAACGATGAGCCTTCGGACAGAAATGGTAATGCTTCGGAAAGAAACGGTTACGCTTCGGAAAGAACCGGTCGTGCTTTGGAACGAAATGCTCGCGCTTCGGAAAGAAATGCTCATGCTTTGGACAGAAACGGTCACGCTTCGGACAGAAACTGTCTTGCTTTGGAAAGAAATGATGAGCCTTCGGACAGAAACGGTCATGCTTTGGACAGAAACGATTGTGCTTCGGACGGGAACGGTCATGCTTCGGAAAGAAACGATGAGCCTTCGGAAAGAAACGATGAGCCTTCGGAAAGAAATTCTCACGCTTCGGAAAGAAACGGTCATGCTTCGGAAAGAAATGCTCACGCTTCGGAAAGAAACGGTCATGTTTCAGAAAGAAATGGTCTCGCTTTGGAAAGAAATGCTCGCGCTTCGGACAGAAACGATCATGCTTCCCGCGGGAACGGTCGTGCTTCCCTCGGGAACGGTCGTGCTTCCCGCGGGAACGATCATGCTTCCCACGGGAACGATCGTGCATCCCGCGGGAACTGTTATGCTTCCCTCGGGAACTGTCGTGCTTCCCTCGGGAACTGTCTTGCTTCCCTCGGGAACGGTCATGCTTCCCGCGGGAACGATCATGCTTCCCTCGGGAACGGTCGTGCTTCCCTCGGGAACGGTCGTGCTTCCCTCGGGAACGATCATGCTTCCCGCGGGAACTGTCTTACTTCCCGCGGGAACTGTCATGCTTCCCTCGAGAACGGTCGTGCTTCCCGCGGGAAGTATAAGTTCAGGTATTTCCAGAAAAATAAATTGGATAAACTGGATATAAGTAGGTAGTTGGTTTATCCTTATTTCTAAGGATACTTAACTATCATATATGATGAAAATCAGTTGTTATTTGTTAACATATAAATAGTGAAGATTAAAAAATCAATACATTTATCCTACCCTACATAATGAATAATGAAAATTCTCCACACAGCCGACTGGCATATTGGCCAGTTATTTCATGGATATGACCGAAGCTATGAACACCAGCAATTCCTGAATTGGTTGGTAAATACATTGAGTGATGAAAAGACAGATGTGCTTTTGATCAGTGGCGATGTATTTGATCTTTCAAATCCATCAGCCTCATCGGTTAAGATGTTTTATTCTTTCCTTAATCAAGCCACAAAAAAGAGTCCTCATCTGCAAATTATTGTAACTGCCGGTAATCACGACTCGGCTTCTCGTTTAGAATCACCTAAACCATTGCTGGAGTCTTCTAATATTCACATTATCGGACTAGTAGAAAAAGATGAAAATGGTCATATCAATTATGACAAACTAACGATTCCGTTAAAAGATAAGAACGGAGCTGTTCAGGCATGGTGTCTCGCTGTTCCGTTTCTGCGTATGGGTGATTATCCGGCTGTTGCTAATTCTGAAAATCCATATACCGACGGTGTGACTGCATTTTATCGGGAGGCTTATCAACATGTTTTGCCGAACAAGCAAAAAGGCCAAACAATTATAGCCATGGGACATTTGCACACTCAGCAGGCTGAAGTAACGGATATGGATAAACCCGAAAGGCTGATAATGGGAGGAGTTGAATGCATTTCGCCCGCAGCATTTCACGAGGATATTAAATATGTGGCATTGGGCCATATTCATAAAGCACAGCGAATTGGTGGTAAAGAGCATATCCGCTACAGCGGCAGCCCGCTACCTATGTCTTTTTCGGAATTGAACTACAAGCATCAGGTAATTGTGTTTGAAATTGAAAGCGATGAAATCAGTAATCTGAGAACAATAGAAGTTCCGGTATCTGTGGCCTTGCAACGTGTGCCATCTTCACACAGCAACTTGTCTGAAGTCTTAAATGCTCTGGAGCAGTTACCTGTTGCAACCGAAGACTCCGAATTGACACCCTATTTAGAAGTGCGTGTTCTTTTAGATGGCCCCGAACCCGCTCTTCGTTTCAAAATAGAAACAGCTTTAACAGGCAAACAGATTCGACTCGCCAAAATTGATGTGAAGTATCCAACAGTTTCGGAAAAAGAAAAGCAATCATCAACTGAAGTAATAACCTCCCTGAGTGATTTAAACCCGTTCGATGTTTTTTCGCGCGTCTATACATCAACATACAACACCCCGGTTCCCGAAGTGCTTCTTCATTTATTTAATCAGGCAGCCTTAGCTGCTTCGCAAACTGAAGAAGCATGAAGATACTGGCGATACGCATTAAAAATCTGGCTTCTTTAGATGGCGAAACTGTAATTGATTTTACACAAGAACCCTTATCCTCGGCAGGCATTTTTGCAATTACGGGATCAACGGGCGCGGGAAAATCAACTATACTCGATGCACTTTGTCTTGCGTTGTATGCTAAAACACCGCGTTATATTGAAGCAAAAGAAACTGGAGTTGATGTTCATGATGTACAAGGTGCAACTCTATCGCAGGGCGATATCAGAGCCATATTGAGGCGGGGCAGTGCCGATGGTTTTGCCGAAGTGGATTTTGAAGGAACAGACGGACAGCAGTATCGGGCACAATGGAGTATCAGGAGAGCACGCAACAAGGCAGAAGGAACGTTGCAGGCCTATCAGGTCTCGCTAAAGAACATTGGGACAAACGCTGATTTGCCCGGAACAAAAACTGAACTGCTCGCAGAAATAGAACGCCTGGTCGGGTTAAGTTTCGACCAGTTTACACGTTCCGTATTATTGGCGCAGGGAGACTTTACAGCTTTTCTCAAAGCTGCGAAAGATGAAAAAGCAGGCTTGCTGGAAAAACTTACGGGTACACATATTTACTCGGAAATATCGAAGCGTATTTTTGAAAAGCACCGCAGCGAAGCACAGGAGTTGCGTGACCTTAATCTACAGCGCGAGGGTATTGCCACATTGACTGCCGAAGAAATAAATGCGCTGAATGAACAACTCAAACAATTGACAGCCGATTTTCTGACGCAGGATAAACAGGTTAAGGATGTAACGAAAGAAGTTGCTTGGCACGATAAACTTCTTGAACTTCAAGCTAACCTGATCCATGCAACTGATACTTACACCAAGGCAGAGGAAACAAAAAGTAAAGCAGCAGAACGTATACAAAAATTAAGACAGGCCGAACTGGTGCAGCCCGTGCGAACGTTTGTGGATGCCCGAAAAACAACTATACAACAGTTGAGTGTTAAAAATGCTGTGTTGGATCAATTGGAAACGGAGCTTAAGGATTTAGACATACAAAAAACAAAACTGCTTGAAGTAGCCAAAACAGCCGAAACCGATGTAACCGATAAGACCAAAGCAAGTGAAGACGCAAAACCATTGCTGGAAGAAGCAAAAAAAATAGATGTGCAGCTTGCCGAAAAAAAAGAACAGGTAGCTCAGGCAAAAAAGGCAGCAGATGATGCGAAAAATAAATACAAAGAACAGCAGGATTTAACAAGCGAAAAGCACAAAGAAGTTGAGTCGCTACAAGGGCTAATTACTCAACTGCTGACATGGAAAACCGAAAACACAGCGCGTAAACCTATTGCCGACAACAAAGACCTGATTCTTTCTAAACTTACTGATGCACAGAAACAGCTTGAGCTCATCGATAGCCTAACCTTACTGCTAAATAAGGCAGCAGAAAACAGTGAAATCAAAGAGAAGGAAAAAGAGAAGCTTCGAAAAAAAGCAGAAAAACAACAAACCACACAGCAGAACGCACAGCAAGCGTATGAAACAATAAATAATAAAGTATCGGCAATTGCCATTGATGAGCTGAAAAAAAAGAAAACGGATGCTGATGCTTTTGTTGAGGAACTCATTAACGCAGAAGCGCACTGGAAATTACTTTGGCACTCAATAAACGATTATCATAAATATTCACTAACACTGAAAGACAACCGAAAAGAATTGGTTGCCCAGCAAAAGCAACTTGTAAAATCAATTCATCAACTCGAAAAAGCAAAGACAGAGCGTGATGTATCGCTGCGCATGGTGGATAAAGCGCGATTGGCCGCTGCAGAAAATGTGGAAGCGTTGCGCAATCAATTGGTTCCGGGCGATAATTGCCCGGTGTGTGGCAGTACTGAGCATCCTTATACAACGCACAACCCGCAGTTGGATCATGTACTTGCTCAATTGGAAACTACGCACAAGCAATATGAAGCGCATTATATGCATTGTTTGAGCGCACAAAGTGCCTTGACTACAAGCACGAAACAGCTTGAACAAACAATTGATAAACAAGAAATCGAACAGGTTTCAAAAGAAAAGAGCCTGAACGACTTGCAGGAGGAATGGAAAATCTATTCCATTCACAAACAAAGTAAACAACTGCCTGACGAAGAAAAAGAAGCATGGCTGAAGCAACAACTGAAAGAAAATAAAGCAATACAAAAGCAACTAAAGACTCAGTTAGATGCTTACGATGATTTAAAGCAGCAATTGGAAGAACTGCAGAAAGTAAAAGTTAATTCGGAAAAGGAACTTGCTGCAACAATCGAATCCATAAATGAGATTGGAAGAGTTGTGAAGTCGTTGGAGGATGAGGTGTTGAGAACTACTAAAGCTGTTCAGCAAGTAAACTACAGCCTGGAAGAAATTAAAGAAACGCTGTTGCCGATTTTTTCTTCCGGCGATTGGTTTGAGCAATGGAAAAAGAATCCGGAGAAGTTTGTACTGAGTATAGAAACATTTGCCGCCGACTGGAAATCGAATGTGCAGCAACTGGATGAAAAATCGGCTCTGCTTGGAATTGTATCAGCTACTCTCAGTGGCTTGCAGGAACAAGAAAAACAAGCTTTAGCAGATGCCGATAAGAAAAAAGAAATACATACTGATCGTGAAAAAGAGTATAAAGAGTTGAGTAAAACACGGAATACTATTTTTGAGGGTGAAGCAGTTGCAATTATTGAAGAGAGATTACAAAAAGCAATAGATAAAGCGAAGCAAACCTTTGAGCAATGTCAAGCAGATGATAATAAATGGAAAACAAATTTTACCCAAACTAATACGAAAAAGGAACAAACAGAAAAAGATATTGTTGAATTAGAGCACCAAAAAACGGAGTATACTAAAAAGATAACCGAATGGCTGCTTGTCTATAACAAGCAAAATACGCCTGCATTAAACGAAGACACATTAGAAAATTTGCTACTGCTGTCTACCGAATGGATAGACGCCGAACGACTTGCTTTGCAGGCAATCAGCGATGCTGTTACACAAGCCCAATCGGTACAGCAGGAGCGGCAAAGTCTGTTAACGCAACATGAACAGCAGAAACAGTCTGAACAGTCGAAAGATGAACTGATTGACCTTCTAAAACAAATCCAAGCACTTCTGGAACAGACCACCAGACGTAAAACGGAGATTGAGATTCAACTGCAACAGGATGAAACCAACAAACAAAAAATTGGCAAGCTGCTGATAGAACTTGACTCAAAATCGAAGGTTGTTGAAAACTGGGCGAAGTTAAATGACATTATCGGCTCGGCAGATGGCAAAAAGTTCAGACAGATTGCACAGGAATATACACTTGATGTATTACTAAGTTACGCCAACGTTCATCTTGAACAATTGAGTAAACGCTACCTGCTGCAACGCATTCCAAGCACACTCGGTTTACAGGTGCTTGATCAGGACATGGGCAACGAAGTACGCACAGTGTTTTCCCTTTCGGGTGGCGAATCGTTTTTGGTTTCGCTTGCTTTGGCTTTGGGCTTAGCCTCGCTTTCGTCTAACCGCATGCAGGTAGAATCGCTGTTCATTGACGAAGGCTTCGGCTCACTCGATCCAAATACTTTAAACATAGCCATGGATGCACTGGAACGTCTGCACAACCAGGGGCGTAAGGTGGGGGTGATCTCGCATGTGCAGGAAATGACGGAACGGATTCCGGTGCAGATTAAGGTGAGTAAACAGAATAGTGGGAAGAGTTTGGTGGAGGTGTTGGGGTAATTCATAAATAAAAATAAATCACTTGACAATGGAAAAATATAGGAATTCAAGAGGAAACTCAGGAGTATCTGCCTACGAGATAGGCGCAGATTATATCAGAGTGAAATTTTCTGGTAATTGGATAACATATACATACAGCTATAATAAGGCGGGTAAATCTCATGTTGAGAATATGAAACGGCTAGCGCAAAGCGGTAGCGGATTGAATAGTTATATCAATAGCTATGCAAAAAACCTGTTTGATTAATTCAATTGTATCATCACAAAAAATACAACAATGAGAAATAATATCGGTTCTTTTTGGAGCATGTGGGATTTGCATGTGCATACTCCTGAGTCAGTATTGTCAAACGAATTTGGGAATAACTGGGATGACTATGTTACTAAATTATTCAAAAAAGCAATAAAGGAGAATATCAAGGCATTGGGTATTACAGATTATTTTTCTATTGAAGGGTACAAGAAAATGAAAAATGAATATCTGTTGAATGAAAATAAGCTACGTAGTTTATTTCAACAGGAAGAAGTTGAATACATAAAATCGATGCTCATTATCCCTAATGTTGAGTTTAGATTGAATAAGTTAGTCGGCACAAATCGAATCAACTTTCATGTCCTTTTTTCAGATAAGATAAAAATATCAGAAATTGAAGAAAATTTCTTACATAATTTAGATTTCGTTTATGAAGGAAATCCTTTTTCATCTGATGAGAAAAGAAAGTTGAAACTATCTAACCTTGAATCACTAGGTAAAAAATTGCAAGAAGAGCATGACGTATTTCGCAGTCAAACACCAATATTTACTGGAATGATGAATGCGGTCGTTGATGATGCTCAGATTTGTGAAGTATTAGGATCTAATCCATCTATATTTCAAAAAAATTATTTGTTAGCAATTCCATGTGATGAGGATTTAAGTGCTGTTTCATGGAATGGGCAAGATCATCAGACAAGAAAAGTTCTTATTCAAAAGAGTAATCTTTTAATAGCGTCTAACCCAAACACAATTAAATGGGGATTAGGACAAAAGTCTGAAAGTGCAGAAGCATTTATTCAAGAATTTAAATCGTTGAAGCCCTCAATATTTGGGAGTGATGCCCATAAATTTGAGGAGCTATTTATCAATACTCCGGTAGTTTTTCCACAGTTAATCGAAGCCAATTTAATTAACAGTGCTCTGGGGATAATTTTTGTTCATACAATGGCATAAAAAAAGAGAAAGTGTGTGTTTTTAGTTGTGCAAAAAAAACCACCTTTCT
>JBKDHA010000209.1:0-47968 GCA_046335555.1 Bacteroidota bacterium | reverse complement strand
AACGCCGCCGGCTACAAGCTGCCCCGAAATCCGCGGCCCGATGATGTAGCCAACTCCAAGATATTCGGGCGTAATCTCTGCATCAAATCGTGCTGAGGGCAAAAACTTGTTGGTTTGGCTCACAAGGTAGGTGGGCACATCGGCAATAAAGTGAAAAAACTTTTGAAGCAGCGCATACACGCCCGCCGCGGCAAGTCCGAGGTAAGCGGTACGGGCAAATTGTCCGCCTTTGTCGCCCGCAATAAGCACCTGCGCGCAGGCAGTTCCTTCGGGGTAGGGAAGTGTGGCGTGTTCCTGCACAATGAGCGAACGGCGCAGCGGAATCATCATCAGCGTGCCCAGCAAACCGCCAATAACGGCGAGAGCAAAAATGGTCCAGTAGTTAAAGTAAACCTCGCCGCCCGAATCAGCACTCAAAAACAGAAAAGCGGGCAACGTAAACACTACCCCCGATGCAATGGATTCGCCCGCCGAGCCGGTGGTTTGGATAATATTGTTTTCGAGAATTGATGTTTTGAGCGCTTTCCGCCCAAGCGAAATTGCCATTACCGCAATAGGAATGGAAGCCGAAACTGTAAGACCGGCCTTCAGCGCCAGATATACATTGGCCGCGCCAAACAGTACACCAAATATGCAGCCGAGAATGATTGCGCGGGGCGTAAACTCAGGCATTAACGTACTGTCGCTGATGTAAGGCTTGAACGGATTGCTCATATCAAATGAAAGTTTGCTAAAACAGCCACGGTAACGCTGTGGTTAGCCGTGGCTGTTTTGTTTTATTTAATCAGGTTGCAAATATTAACGTACTCCGTGCATGAGTTTCTTCATTAGCGGAACGAGCATGAACAGAAGAATTGAAGCTACACCGGAGAGAATTACAAATACCATAAAGAATTGGAACAGGTTTTGGATCTCAAACCCTGCAAATTTGGGTTTGGCGGGATTCAGGTCATAAACCGACATTGATCCTTTTTTCCATACGGCAATGTACTTTCCGTCGCTAGTGAATGCAAAGCGTACTTTGCGCTCGTCTTCTTTTGATTTCCAGCTTTTATCGATTTTAGCCTGATCTTCGGCACTTTCAACGGTTTCTTTAGAAGAGAATAGAGATGTGATTTGTTTGATTTTGTAGATTTCGAACTGAACCGGAGCAGGAGAAAAATCGTTTGTAATACCTTTCAACACGATTTCAGATTCACCTTTTTCATTCTTCACAGTTGCGGTATCAAGTTTCCAGGCAGCATATCCGGAAGCAGTAGATGCAACAGAATCTTTAGCTCCGGCAGGAAGTGTAACTGAGAAATTTTTGGCGAAATAATCCTGAATCTCGGTAAAATTGCTGACAATGTAAGCACTGTCATTTTTCACATTCACCACCTGTGCCGGAATAGTATCGCGAGCCGGTGTAATGGTGTAGGAGAACTCTTCAGCCTTGATGGTAACTACTTCTTTTACATCGGGCGGAATAAGTGCGCCGAGCGTACCAGCAAGCGCATAACCTGAAGCGTTGGAAAGGAACCAAACACCCATTAGCAAAGATGAAAAACGTGCAGGAGCAAGTTTGGCAACCAGTGAAAGACCAATTGGCGAAAGGCAAAGCTCACCAATTGTGTGCAGAAGATACATAATGATCAACCAGATAACACCAAGCTTTGTACCGCCGAGATCACGTACTTGCATAGCAATTACCACATAACCCAATGCAAGAATAAACAAACCGATAGCCTGTTTCATGGGTGAAATGGGTTCGAGCTTTCGCTTATTCAGGGCAATCCAAAGAATACTAAATAAAGGAGCAAGTGCAATTACGAAAATTGCATTGAAGTTTTGCACCAGAGTTGGGGGCATTGTCCAGCCAAACAGTGTGGTGTCGGTTTGTTTGTCGGCAATAAAAGTGAGCGAAGAACCGGCCTGCTCAAAACATGCCCAGAAGAAAATTACGAAGAACCCTACCATGTACATTACTGTAATACGGTCGCGTTCTTGTTTTGTCAATGATTTGTCGGTGATGATTAATCCCGCCAGCGAAATACCGCTGCTGTAGATGAATGCGTAAATCCAGTTTTGACCAACTACAAAGTGAAATATGTTGATGAGAGCTACTGCAATAATGCCCCAGATAATAAGACTTGAAGAAGCAAATTTAACCTGTTCTCCTGCGGGTTTGTTTTTGTGATCGGGACGGGTACCGATTGAGTCTCCTTCGGGTGTGCGAATGAATTTATTTTTCCAGATATAGAAAATTGCCACTCCCAGAAACATGGCCAACGAAGCAGCCAGAAAGCCCCATTTGAATGCGTCAATGTTACGTTCGTCGCCAACTTTTACATCGCCCACAATTGAACAAACGGCGTTACCGATAAGTGCGCCAAGGTTAATGCCCATATAAAAAATGGTAAAGGCCGAATCCAGACGGTTGTCGCCTTTGGGATAAAGGCTACCCACCATTGATGAAATATTGGGTTTGAAGAAACCATTACCCATAATGATAACGCCAAGGGCAACCCACATTACATTACGTGCCATTTCATAATCAGAGGCATACATTGATGCTGAAATAAACAGCAGCAACTGACCAACCCCCATTGTTAAGCCGCCAAGCTGAATACAGGCACGGTTGCCCAGATAGCGGTCTGAAATAAAACCACCCAGCATTGGAGTGAGATAACACAACCCCAAAAAACCACCATAAATAATTGATGATTCTGCATCAGAATACGCAAGTGCATTAATAAGGAAAAGCGATAATATGGCACGCATTCCATAAAAATTGAAGCGTTCCCACATCTCCGTGGCAAACAGCAGATAAAGCCCTTTCGGATGGCCTTTTGAGGTAATTTCGGTCATATCAGATCAGTAATGTTAAACAATGATGAATTGCGAAGATAAAAAGTTTGTGCTATGCACAATGTTGAATTATGAATGTTGAATTATGAATGTTGGATAAAATACGCAGAAATACTGTTTTTCAGTATTTTACAGAATACCATTATTCATTCATAATTCACCATTCATCATTACTTTTAAAGGTTTGCCTTAATATAATCCGTCATCTTGGTAAACAGATACAGGCGGGTGTTACCTCCGTAAATGCTGTGATTTTTATCTGGGAACATGAAAAAATCGAACTGCACATTGTTTTTTACGAGTGCGTTTACCATTTCTACTGAGTTCTGATAATGCACATTATCATCGGCAGTGCCGTGTACGAGCAGGAGCTTGCCTTTGATTTTCTGCATGTTGCTGGTGGGCGAAAACGCATCGTAGCCTTTGCCGTTGTCTTTCGGAAGTCCCATGTAGCGCTCGGTGTAAATTGAATCGTAGTAGCGCCAGTTGGCTACCGGGGCAACCGAAATAGCCATTTTGAAAATATCGGCACCCACGGCAAGACAGAGGCTCGACATATAACCGCCGTAGCTCCAGCCCTGAATTCCGATGCGGTTTCCGTCGATATACGATTGCTGTTTGAGCCAGTTTGCTGCGGCAATCTGGTCGGCACTTTCTAGTTCACCCATTTTGCCGTAAGTAGCTTTTTTGAACGCCGAGCCGCGATATTCAGTGCCGCGGTTATCAACCGAAACTACAATGTAGCCTTGCTGCGCGAGATACTGATGCCAGTTGAAATCGCCGCGCTCCCATTGGTCGTTTACGGTGTTGTGGCCGGGGCCGCCGTACACATGCATCAGCACGGGGTACTTTTTGCTTGCATCAAAATTGGCGGGCTTAATCATCCATGCCTGCAGCTTGATGCCTTCGGTGTTTTCAATTTCAAAGAATTCTTTTTTGGCAAAGCCGTAAGCAGCAACGGTGAGTTTCAGCCCTTCGTTATTTACTAATTCTTTTACCTGTTTGCCCGATGCTTCGTGCAGAGTAATTACCGGCGGCGTGTTGGCGGTTGAAAATGTATTGATGTAATACTTCATCCCGGTGCTGAACTCGGCGCGGTTGGTGCCAACATTTGTCGAGAGTTTCTTCTTGCCTTTACCGTCGATACCAATGCTGTAAACGGCGCGGCGAGCCGGATGTTCTTCGTTCGACTGATAATACAGGCGGTTTGTTTTTTCGTCAATCCCGTAAAATGCAACGATGTCAAAATCGCCGGTGGTGAGTTGCTGTTTTCCGGTAATTTTTCCGGCGGCAAAGGTATAGCTGTACAGATGATTATGCCCGTCGGAATCGCTGCTCCAAACAAAGCGTTTGTTATCGGGCAGGAAACGCAAATCGAAACTAACTTCGATATAAGTTTTGCTCGTTTCCTCAAGCATTACAGTCGATTTTCCGGTTTTCGCATCGGCAAAAAGCAGTTCGAGCTTGTTTTGCAAACGGTTCATGCGCTGAAACGAAAGCACATTGGCATCGGCTGTCCAGTCGAAGCGCGGAATGTATTGGTCGGTTTCCTGTCCAACATCTACAGGCTGAATTTCGCCATTGGTTACATCGTAAATCAGTAAGCTCACATACGAATTTTTCTCGCCGGCTTTTGGGTATTTGTAGCTGTATGGTTCGGGATAAAGTCCGGTGTTGTACATGGTCATGCCAAACTCTTTCACCTGCGATTCATCAAAACGCATGAACGCAATGCGGCGGCTGTCGGGCGACCAACTGATGCCGCTTTTCAACGCAAATTCTTCTTCATACACCCAGTCGGTGCCACCGTTAATGACTTTGTTCCAAGCACCATCTGAAGTAATTTGCGATTCTTTCATGCCGTTTAACTCAACCAGAAACAGGTTGTTATCGCGCATGAACACTACTTTTTGTCCATCGGGCGAAAAAGTGGCGAGGCGTTGTTTCCCGTTTGCCGAGAGCTGACGCAGTTTTCCGGTGGCCAGATCAAGCACATAGTTATCTTCTTTGGTCGAATAGCGGTAAATTTTTTCGGCATTGGTGCTGATGAGCACTTTCTTTTCATCGGGGCTGAGCGTGTAATCGCCCATTTCGATGTTATCGGTTTTCCCTTCGGGAATGAGTTTGCTTTCGCTGAACAGGATCTGAACACGCGCACCGGTTGCGTAGGAAAACTGAGCCACCGCCGAGGTTTTGTCTTCGAGCTGAATGGTTGAGGTGTAGTGCACACCGTCTTTCATGGGTCGCAATCCCCAAACACCATCGGCACGGAAAGTGGGTTTTGCCCAGCAGTCTTCGAGCGTAATTTTTTTGGTCTGAAGCTGAGCCTGAGCAGTGCCCGCAACAACAATGAAACCAGCCACAAGGGCAATACGTGAAATTCGCAGCATATCTGTTGTAAATTTGAGCCGCAAAATACGCGAAATCGCCGGAACAGCATATTGCTTTTTCTGAGTGGTTTTGTTTACTGATTTACGGAAGCCGTATTGGATGAATGCAAACACGCTTACCCCGGAACTGATTGCCGAACTGCAAACCCTGCTCGGTGCCGAATTTGTGCATACCGATGAGGAACGCCTTGTGCGCTACGGAAAAGACGAAACCGAAGACCTTCTCTATAAACCCGCAGTTGCCGTAAGACCACGCACGCCCGAAGAAATATCGGCCATTTTGAGCATTTGTAACCGCGAGCGCATTCCGGTAACGCCCCGCGGAGCGGGCACCGGACTCAGCGGCGGAGCATTACCCGTAAATGGCGGCGTAGTGATTTCGATGGAGCGCTTTAATCAGATTTTGACGATTGATGAAGCCAACCTACAGGCCATTGTTGAGCCGGGCGTGATTAATGAAGAATTTCAGAATGCGGTGCGCGAAAAAGGCCTGTTTTATCCGCCCGATCCGGCCAGCAAAGGCAGTTGTTTTTTGGGCGGAAACCTTGCACACAGCTCGGGCGGCCCGAAAGCTGTGAAATACGGAACCACCCGCGACTATGTGCTGAACATGGAAGTGGTGCTGCCCACCGGCGAGATTGTGTGGACGGGCGCCAACGTGCTCAAATACTCGACCGGCTACAACCTCACGCACCTGATGATTGGCAGCGAAGGTACGTTGGGCATCATCACCAAAATTGTATTCCGCCTGATTCCGTATCCGCAGCAAAATCTGGTATTGCTTGTGCCGTTTAACGATGCAGCGGCGGCCTGTGCGGCGGTGAGTGCAGTTTTCCGCGCAGGAATTACGCCTTCGGGATTGGAGTTTATGGAGCGCGATGCAATAGACTGGGTGCGCGCTTTTGTGCCCGACATCATTATTGATGTACCCGATGAAGTACAGGCGCATCTGCTGGTGGAGGTTGACGGCAATGACCTTGATGTGCTTTACAAAGATGCCGAACGCATTGCCGAAGTAATGCAGGAAAACGGCAGCGGCGACGTACTTTTTGCGGATACAGCCGATCAGAAAAATATGCTTTGGCTTATGCGCCGCAAAGTAGCTGAGGCTGTAAAATCAAACAGCGTTTATAAAGAAGAAGATACAGTTGTGCCCCGCGCAGCGCTTCCGGAACTGCTTAAAGGTGTAAAAGCAATAGGGCAGAAGTACGGCTTCAAATCAGTCTGCTACGGTCACGCCGGCGATGGAAATCTGCATGTAAATATCATCAAAGGCGATTTGAGTGATGCTGTCTGGAATAATGAATTACCCAAAGGCATTACCGAAATTTTTGAGCTTTGTGTAAAACTCGGCGGGACTATTTCGGGCGAACACGGCATTGGGCTTGTGCAGCAACCGTATATCAGTATTGCTATTGATAAAAAACGGCTGGAATTGATGCGCGAAATAAAACGTGTTTTTGATCCGAATGGGATATTGAATCCGGGGAAGATTTTTGGGGTTGTTAGTCGTTGATCTGATTGATTTATGTTAGAGTTTTATTTAATCAAAATGACAGAGGTATTTATGTTTTCGATGGATTTAAGTCTTTTGAACTTTAGGAGTCTTTTTTGACTGCAAACAAAAAAACTGAAGAAGTGATTATCGAAATTTGTTGCTTTTTTTGTTGTTAAATCCCTCTAAAAATGAAATACATAATACTTCTTTTTGTACTGATTTCAACGGTATCATGTAATCAAAATTCTGCTAAAAGGTTTTCCACTGATTCCGCAGCTTCTTTGGAAAATGATTCACTTATTTGTAAACAGCCTGAATTTACTCAACGTGCTGAAATTTCTGCTGAATTGAACCACGTAGAAGCATTCAATGCTCATTTCAATATTCAACTTATTGGAGGATATTATGCGGACGGATTGGATGATGCTGTAGGAACTTTTACAAATGATACGTTACGTGTTGAAGTAGAAGTTAGTTTATACCCTTCGGATTTATCATTCAAATTAAGCAATATTCTGCTTGAGAATCTTCAGGTCGAACAATGCATGCAAACCAGCATGAGTCTTTCAGATGAAGGGCCGCACTGCGACATGGAAAACTGGCTTCACCACACCACACAATGGCAAACTCTTTTTGCTAACGATTCCGGTTATTACTTCCTGCAAAATTATTCTGCCGAAGAAGAACGAAAATTCCCTGAAATTACAGTGGAACAGCTAAAACAGGCATCCAGACAGCATTGTGGAGAAGAATGGAATGCAACAATTAACCGTATTCATGATGTGGATGAATATCCATGTGTGGTGGGTATGAATAAAATAATTGTACGTATTTCCGGGATAGACAAAACGAGCAATGAAAAAGTAGAAAAATACATTACTTTAATTTTTTCGCTGGGATGTTGATCATTTCCCATTGTGAGTTTGTTGTATTTTATAAATCATCTTTCCTTTTTTACTATGCAGCCACATCACATATACATTTTCACAGATACACAAGGTGAAATTGCCGATAGGCTTGTGGACTTCGGCTTTTCCGAAGGCAGTAGCCGCGTGCATCCGGGACAGGGCACAGTGAACAGAAAGTTTTACTTCAATAACTTCTTTCTGGAAATCCTTTGGGTAATTAATCCTGCTGAGCTTAACAGTGAACTAATTCGTGCAACAAAATTAAATGAGCGGGCCAATTACAACTACAACGGAAATTCGCCATTCGGTTTATGTCTCGAAAATACAACGGATACCGATTTGCTTTTTTCTGATGCGCACAAATACCAACCACATTTTTTCCCGGAAGGCATGGCAATTGATGTGCTTGCAAATACTGATAATCCCTCATTACCTTGGACATTCCGCTTACCCTTCAAAGGAACTAAAACAGCACCGAAAGAGCCAACCGAACACAAAAACGGAATCGAATTACTTACGCTGGCAGAGTTTGAATTTACTGGAATTGAGCAGAATGATTTTTTAAATCACTTCATAAGTGAAGAACAAATCAGTTTTAAAAAATCAGACCGCATTCATCTTACACTAACGTTCGATCAGCACAAGCAGGGCTTAGAAAAGTCAATAGATGAATTACAGCTTACGATTAAGTATTGATTTATTTCACACACTCAACAAGCCATCCTTCATTACCAGCTTTCGGTCTGTTTTCTCGGCTAGTGCATCGTTATGCGTAACAATTACAAATGTCTGATTGAGTTGTTTCCGCAAATCAAAAAACAAATCGTGGAGTTGTTGTGCGGTTGACGAATCCAAATTTCCGGAAGGTTCATCGGCAAAAACCACTGCAGGTCTGTTAATCAGCGCACGCGCAACTGCAACGCGCTGCTGTTCTCCGCCCGAAAGTGCAGCAGATTTGTGTTCAGCACGTTCTGCAAGCCCAAGCATATCCAGTAATTCTTTTGCCCGATTTTCAGCCTCCGTGCGCGATGTGCGGGCAATTAATGCTGGCATACACACATTTTCAAGCGCTGTAAATTCGGGCAAGAGGTGATGAAACTGAAACACAAAACCAATATGCTTGTTGCGAAAAGCAGCCAGTTCACGGGGCTTAAGAGAAGCAATATTTTGCCCGGCAATTTCAAGCATTCCGCTATCAGCCAAATCAAGTGTGCCCAGTAAAGTAAGCAGTGTAGTTTTTCCTGCGCCCGAAGCACCCACAATCGAAACCACTTCCCCCTGATCAATACTCAGATCAATGCCGCGAAGCACTTCTAAATTTCCGTAAGCCTTTTTGAGATCAGTTGCTTTTATTAATGCCGACATATCAACTGCGAATATAACTAAACAGAGCGGAAAACAGAGCGAGAATGAGAGCGAGAGCGGAAAACAGAGCGAGAAACAGAGCGAGAGCGGATTAACTATGTAATCGCTCTCATTCTCGCTCTGTTTCTCTCTCGCGCTCTGTTTCTCATTCTCGCTCTGATACTACTGTTTTATTTAAATTCCTCACAATTACAGGGTTTCTTCTGAGCTGCTTTTTTGCCTTTGCAGCCTGCTCCGCAGAGCAGTAAAACAATAATTAACAAAGTTTTCATTCTTCGCATCAGGCTGAAAGATACAGGGTTCGGCGCATACTTTGGGCTTCCGGTCGAAAAACCTGATTGACGGTGAACCGTTCCCGGAAATAATCGGCATATTTGTCAGGAAACATATACCTTTTTTCACTTATGTCGAACGCCACGCTTTCGATTGCCATCAGCAAAACCAGCCAGTCGCGTCTGCCGGGTCTTGATATTAATAATCTGCCATTCGGGAAAACCTTTTCTGATCACATGTTTGTGGCTGAGTATGCCGACGGACATTGGCAGAAATCAGAAATTGTTCCGTATGCCCCGCTCAGTATGAGTCCGGCCAGTTCGGTGATGCACTACGGCCAGTCGATTTTTGAAGGGATGAAAGCGCACCGTTCAGACAATGGCGATGTGCTGCTGTTTCGTCCGCTTGAAAACCACAAACGCCTGAACCGTTCGGCACAACGCATGGCGATGGCCGAAGTACCGGAAGATATTTTTATGGAAGGCCTTGATGAACTGCTGCGTCTCGATCAGAACTGGATTCCGGGCGGAGATGGCCGTTCACTTTATGTGCGCCCTTTTCTTATTGCTACTGATGATTACATTGGTGTAAAAGCATCAGATACCTATAAATTTCTCATCATCACTTCGCCGGTTGGTGCCTACTACGATCATCCGCTGCGTGTGCGCTTTGAGAAACAATATTTCCGCGCTGTAGAAGGTGGTGTTGGTTATGTAAAAGCTTCAGGCAACTATGGCCGTTCACTTTATCCTTCGGCAGTTGCAAAGACTGAAGGCTACGATCAGCTGATCTGGACAGATGCCCGTGAGCATAAATATGTGGAAGAATCGGGCACAATGAACCTGATGTTTGTAATTGGTAACACGCTCATTACCCCGCAGCTTGGCGATACCATTCTGGCCGGAATTACCCGCGACAGTGTGCTTACTTTGGCGCGCGACTGGGGAATGAAAGTAGAGGAGCGGAAGATTTCGGTTGATGAAATTGTTGACGCGCTCAACAAAGGAGAACTCAGCGAAGCATTCGGAACCGGAACCGCAGCTACAATTGCTACCATCACTACAATCGGTTATGAAGGCAAGAATTACGATCTTCCGGAATTGAAGCCTGAGGGTTTTTCGCGCCGCGTAAACAAAGCTCTCGACAATATCCGCCGGGGCCGCAGCGAAGATCCGCATAACTGGGTTCACCGCGTTTGCTGAGTTTTGTCTGACCCCTGCAAAATCCCTCTATGCACTACATCTTTTCGTGGACAAACGCTCAAAGTCGTTACCTAACAATAACTGCTATCGCCGAAAATGTTACTTCAGCTTCGGTTGACGTTCAATTGCCGTCGTGGAGGCCGGGCAGATATGAACTTGGAAATTTTGCCAAAAATGTACGCGGATTCCGTGCCGAAACGCCCGACGGGCGCGCATTGGTTTCGCGCAAAATAACCAAAGACTGCTGGAAGGTTGAATGCCGCGGCGAGGAAACAATCTATTTCGTTTACGAGTATTATGCCGCCGAGCTCAATGCCGGCTCTACCTGGCTCGATGAAACGCAGTTGTATGTAAACCCTGTAAACTGCTGCGTTTACCTGACCAACCGGCTCGAAGAGGTTTGTACGCTTGAGCTTCAGATTCCCCAAAACTGGCGTGTAGCTACAGCGCTTCAGCAGCCGGCTGATAATGTGCTTGTTGCTTCCGATTTCGACCGGCTGGCCGATAGTCCGTTTATTGCCAGTCCTACGCTTCAGCATAACTACTTTGTGCTCGAAGGAGTTGAGTTTCACCTCTGGTTTCAGGGCGAATGCCGTCCCGACTGGCCGAAAATCATTTCCGATACGTTCATTTATGTGAACGAAATCATGCAGATTTTCGGAAGCTGTCCGGCAGAGAAATACCATTTCCTTTACCAGATCTTACCACAGCGCTTTTATCACGGTGTTGAGCATACCGATTCAACCGTTATTGCCCTCGGTCCGCCGTATCGCTTGATGAATGAGCTTTACAGCGATTTTCTCGGTGTAAGCTGCCACGAACTTTTCCACGCCTGGAACATCAAAGCCATTCGCCCGGCCGAAATGCTGCCGTATAATTTTACCCGTGAGAATTACTCGCGCCTCGGATACGTGTGCGAAGGCGTTACAACATACTACGGCGATTATCTTTTGTACCGTTCAGGCGTTTTTACCGAGCAGGAATATTGGCACACCTTTGAGGAACGAATCCAAAAGCACTTCGATTCGCACGGCCGCCATTTTCTTTCCGTTGCCGATTCATCGTTCGATACCTGGCTCGATGGTTATGTGCCGGGAGCGCCGCACCGAAAAACTTCAATTTATCACGAAGGCTGCCTTTTGGCTTTTGTAACTGATATTTTCATCCGCAGCAAAACCAATAATAAGAATAATCTGGACATGGTAATGCGCCGTCTCTGGGTCGAATTCGGACAACAAGGCAAGGGATATACCGAAACCGATTATAGGCGTTTAGTAGAAGAAACAGCCGGAGCCAGTTTTGTTAATCTGTGGAATACATATTTCTATCAGTCAGCTGATTATACTGATATACTTAATGAGTCACTTGAGTATATTGGTTTTCAGATGAACCGGTACGAATCGCACAAAATACACGAGGATAAATTTGGATTTAAGTTAGTTGAGCAAGGTGGCATTACGCGGGTAACAGAAGTTTACTACAATTCACCTGCAGAAGTGTGCGGATTAGCCGTTGGCGATGAAATAACCGGCATTCATACCGAAGAGCGTGGCGGACAGGATCCGATACCCGTTCGTGCTGATTTAAACGAATGGATGAGATATTTTAATGCTGAAACGGTTGTTCTCGTAGTAAACTCAGGAGGTTCACAGAAATTTCTTACAGTTCGAGCAGATAACGAGCATTATTACCCGGTTTATAAAGTTTCTCGCCGCAAAGAACTGAAAGACAGTTCAAAACAAGCATTTCAGAACTGGTGCGGTCTAAAAATTGGTTGATTTAATTCAGGGTTTGCCAAAAGATGTTAATAACTAAACTGCCCGGGGGCTTGTAAACCGTGTTAAAAAGCAGTTTTTTTGTTTCACTTCAACTATTCACCCATAACTCATTAAACACAATTTAAAATGGAAAACACAAACACACCTTCAACCAAAGGCAAAGGTCTTGGCACTGCTGGTATGATCGTGAGCCTCGTGGCTCTTGTATGGGCAATCATTCCTCTCGCTGGAGCGGGTGCTATATGGTTAGCTATACCGGGACTTATTCTGAGTCTTATTGCATTCTTTATGGCTAAAGGTGGTGGAAACCCCAAAAAAGGTATGATGATTGCTGGTATTGTAATGGGTGTAATTGCCTTAGCATTGGCGATCTATTGGATCAGCACATTTGTTGCAGCTGTAAATACAGGTCTTGATAACTTTGGCAATATGGATACCGCTGCAGCCCGCAAAGCAATCGAAGATGCTTTAAACAAGTAATTGATAAGGGAATTGCATTCCCGCAAAGGCTGTCCGAAACCGGACAGCCTTTCTTGTTTCCTGTCCGCAACAAAAACGCCCGGCTTGCACAATGCAAACCGGGCATTTTAATTTCTATCGGTAATAGGTTATACCAATTCCTTTTTGCGGAATCGTTCGGCCAGAACCGGAGCTTTGGGATTGCTGTAATCGTAAAAGCCTTTACCGGTTTTATCACCAAGATGGCCGGCAGTAACCATGTTTACCAGAAGCGGGCAGGGGGCGTATTTCGGATTTCCGAAACCATCCTGTAGCACACGCAAAATAGCAAGGCAAACATCGAGGCCAATAAAATCGGCTAAGCGCAGCGGGCCCATGGGATGTCCCATGCCGAGTTTCATTACATTATCAATTTCTTCAACGCCGGCCACACCTTCGTAAAGTGTGATGATGGCCTCGTTAATCATGGGCATGAGAATTTTATTGGCTACAAAGCCCGGATAATCGTTTACTTCAACCGGAACCTTTTCCAGATTGCGAGAAAGCTCCATGATTTTGGCTGTAACCTCATCGCTGGTCGAGTAGCCGCGAATCACCTCAACCAATTTCATCACCGGCACCGGATTCATAAAGTGCATGCCGATAACCTGTGCCGGACGCTTGGTAGCCGCTGCAATTTTGGTGATGGAAATAGAAGATGTATTTGAAGCCAGAATGCAAGTGGCCGGAGCAGCAGCATCAATCTCGCGGAAAATCTTGAGTTTGAGCTCAACATTTTCGGTTGCGGCTTCAACCACAAGTTCGGCATTGGAAACGCCTTCGGCGAGGTTGGTAGTTGGCGTAATACGAGCAAGTGCCGCAGCTTTGTCGGCCTCAGAAAGGCTGCCTTTGCTCACCTGACGATCCATATTTTTGCTGATCGTGTTCAGCCCGCGGTCGAGTGCTTCTTTGGAAATATCAACCAATGAAACAGAATAGCCAAATTGGGCAAATACATGCGCAATACCATTGCCCATTGTGCCTGAACCGATAACGGTAATGTTTTTCATCGTAAATAGCAGAATTGAATGAATTTTGTAGCCCGTAAAGATAAGCGGCTCACCGGTTTGACCATGTTTTTGCGCTCCAACTTGTAAACACCCCAAATTGTGGAAAAGTTTACCGGCTTCGCCGGAGTGATTTCCCTTCGGGAGTGTAAAATGTAAAGTGTTTTCCCTTCGGGAGTGTAAAATGTAAAATGTAAAGTGATGAGTGTTGAGTGTAAAATGTTCAAAACTGGAAAAGCACTTGTCTGTCCTTCGACTATCGCTCAGACAGACAAGAGCAGACTAGAAATCCCCGAACTAGAATGCTAAGAAATGCATTGCAGAGAGCCTTTGGAGGCACGATACAAAAACAAAAAGCAAGTCACGTCCCACTTTCCCTTCGGGAGTGTAAAATGTAAAGTGATAAGTGTTGAGTGAAAATTATTATGAACCGGGAAGTGAAACTACAGAGCCCCCAATCCCGCTTCACAATGCCAAAAAATGCTTTGCAGAAAGCCTTTGGAGGCGCGATACAAAAACAAAAAGCAAGTCACGTCCCACACCGAACCGATCTTAGAAATCCGTTCCTCTGCCCTTCGGGAGTGTAAAATGAAGAGTGTTGAGTGTAAAATGTTCAAAACCGGGAAAAGCACTTGTCTGTCCTTCGACTATCGCTCAGACAGACAAGAGCAGACTAGAAATGCCCGAACTAGAATGCTAAGAAATGCATTGCAGAGAGCCTTTGGAGGCACGATACAAAAACAAATAGCAACTCACTTCCCGATTTCCCTTCGGGAGTGTAAAATGTAAAATGATGAGTGTTGAGTGTAAAATGTTTAAAACTGGAAAAGCACTTGTCTGTCCTTCGACTATCGCTCAGACAGACAAGAGCAGACTAGAAATCCCCGAACTAGGATGCCAAGAAATGCATTGCAGAAAGCCTTTTGAGGCACAATTCAAAAGCAAAATGCAACTCACGTCCCACTTTCCCTCGGGAGTGTAAAGTGATTTCCCTTCGGGAGTGTAAAGTGAAGAGTGTTCAAAACCAGAAAAGCTCTTGTCATCTCGAGCGGAGTCGAGAGAGGACATGTTTACTTCCCGCGCCCCTGAACTACAATCAAAACAGTATAAATCAAAATCTTAAAATCAACATAGAGCGACATATTCTCGATATACAGCAAATCATACTTCAACCGCTCAATCATTTGCTCTACATTTTCGGCATAACCATATTTTACTTGTCCCCACGAAGTAATGCCGGGTTTTACATTGTGCAAATGGCGATAATGCGGAGCCTGAGCTACAATCTGGTCGATAAAAAACTGTCGTTCGGGGCGGGGGCCTACGAGCGACATTTCACCAATAAGCACATTGAAAAACTGCGGAATTTCGTCGAGGCGTGTTTTGCGCAGGAAACGGCCAAAAGGTGTAATGCGCGGATCGTTTTCGCTTGAAAGCGCCGGGCCGTTGCGTTCTGCATCAACATACATAGAGCGGAACTTATGAATGCGGAACGGTTTGCCGTGCAGGCCGATGCGGTAATGACTGTAAAAAACAGGCCCTTTAGACGACAGCTTCACGCCAAGCGCAACAATCAGATAAACCGGAAGAAAAACGGTAAGCGCAAGCAATGCCGCTGCAACATCAATAATGCGTTTAAGCGATTGCTGCCACGGAGGCATAATCTCCCGCTTAATTTCTATCATCGGCGCACCGAAAATGGTGCTCATTTTCACCTGTCCGGAAAGAATATCGTACATATCCGGAATCACCTTTATAACTACCGGCTGATCGTCCATTTCATTGATAATGGTATTGAGCCGGTCGTGCTCCGATGATTCTATGGCAATAATTACCTCTTCAGCATTGTGCTGGCGGATAATACTGCGCAATTGTTCTACTTCGCCAAGATGCGGAAGACGCGCCTTGAGTTCGTGAGAATAACCGTTCTTGCTGTCAACATGCACAAAACCAACAAAGCGGTTGCCCCACGATTTTTTCTGGCTGTCTAACTCGCTGAACAGTTTCAGTGCATTGGCGTTACTGCCAATGAGTACAGTGCTGAAACCAATTTTGCGGTTTCGGATGCGGCTGTTCGTAATTGATGTCAGAATCATACGGCCGGTTACTGTAAACGCAAAATGGGTAAGGAAAAGCGTTAAAGTACTCAGGTAATACGTGCGGTAACTGATTACCGTATCATCGAGCAAGAGCGAAAAGAAAATTACCAGTACACCGATGCAGCTCAGCAGTAAAATTTGCCCGAATTCCTTTAAACGAGAACGGCGGAAAATATTGCGGTAACTGCCCGTTATTCCATACAGCGAAAGCCAGAACAACACAACCGATGCTAACCCAAAAAAGAATTTCTGATCGAAATAGACAGGTACATCCATTCCAAATTTTACCGACTCAATATTGACTTTCCTGTACATGTGAAAGAATGTCCAGGCTGCTGTGGCCGACAAAAAATCGCTCAGAATATAAAGGAGTACCTGCCTTGTCTTATTCATAAAATCAACCTATCGCACTACCTTGATATTGTCGAGATAAATGAAAGACTCTGCCATATCATCGGGTTTTCGCATCGTAATAAAAAACGCATACCCATTTGACGACGGTGCTTGGTTGAGAGCATCAGTGAGATTGATGTAAATCTTGCTCCAGTTTGTATTGGCATTTACAATACCAACAGTTCTGTACTCAAACTGTTTGGTCATAACGCCAACGGCAAAGGGCTGGTTGCAGCGATAATTTAGTTCGAGATATACGAATGAACTTGCAGGAAATAATCCTGTAAAAAATTCCGAACGGATAAACATATCAAACGAGTCGGTGTCCAATTTTGCATACCCTGAACGTTCTCCCTCAAAAACAAGTGTTGGGTCTGTGGTGTCCGAAATCAAGTGAAATACATTCTGAACAACAGCACCGCTGTCGGTATAACTTGTTCCCGGCGGTTCAAAATCTTCTGGCCAGATAAATTCAGTTGCCGGGAAATACTGGAAATTGGGAGAAATCGTTACAACTTGTCCGCGCACTAAAGAAAGATCACCTTCCCAGCCTTTGTAAGTTGGATAAATGGCGCGGGTGGTAGTTGTGCCGTTCATTTTTATTCCGGCACGTATAATGAAGCTGTGGTTACCTTCGGCAAGGATCGGAATATTGCATGGAACTTCAAATGCGCCTATCAGTTCACCGTCCATAAACACCCATACATCTGTAATAGCATG
Source organism: Bacteroidota bacterium (assembly GCA_046335555.1). Classification (GTDB taxonomy): domain Bacteria; phylum Bacteroidota; class Bacteroidia; order Palsa-965; family Palsa-965. The sequence continues at coordinate 30,990 of JBKDHA010000209.1, read as the reverse complement.
AGATGAGGAGCCCTGTCCTGTAAACGTAGTTAAACTTACACTGCTGACACGCAGGTAAGACGGTATTTCCTCTGTTTTATCAAACAACTTGCAACCCGAAAAGAACGGGGCAGAAGCGATAATCAGGAAAAGAATAAAAGCAGAAGTAAATTTTTTATACATGCACACGATTTGCTGCCATTAAAACGCAGCATTCAATAAATTATTGCCGCGCGGATGCAAAATTAGTTTTTGCCTGCACTTGGTCAATAATTTTGTGTGCAACTTCCAAAGCTTTAAAACCATCGTCGATTGAGACTAGCGGACGGGTATTGTTGTTAATGGCATCTGCAAAGGTGCTGAGTTCCATTCTGATAGCATTGGTTTGCTCAACCTCGGGATGCTCAAAAAACAATTCTTTGGGTTGTTTGCCTTCGCCGGGCTGAATAATAATTGCCAGCGGATCAGGTTCTCCAACAATTTCTTTCATGCGCACCACGCTCACCTGTTTGTCGAGAAAATCGACAGATATATAAGCATCGCGGCGGAAAAAGCGCGATTTACGCATGTTTTTAAGCGAAATCCGGCTAGCGGTAAGGTTGGCAACCGCACCATTATCAAATTCGATGCGGGCATTGGCAATATCAGGCGTATCGCTCACCACAGCAACACCACTTGCACTGATGTGGCGGATATTGGCGCGTACAAGGCTCAAAACCACATCAATATCGTGGATCATCAGATCAAGCACTACAGAAACATCGGTTCCGCGTGGGTTAAACTGCGCCAGTCGATGCGTTTCAATAAACATAGGTTGATCGAGCAGGGGCTGTGCAGCAATAAAAGCCGGATTGAAGCGCTCAACATGTCCAACCTGCACTTTTACATTGGCTTCCGAGGCAAGCTGTACCAGTGATTTGCCCTCTTCCACAGTATGCGTGAGCGGCTTTTCGATGAACAAATGACGCTGACGGCGGAGCGCTTTTACGGCAACGGCATAGTGGTAAAGCGTTGGCGTTACGATGTCTATTACTTCTGCAGCTTCAATCAGCTCATCGGCAGTTTCAAATGCTTTAAGCTGAAATTCGGCCGATACAGCCGCACGAACATTGGGATCACTATCGTGAAAACCAACTATTTCGTAACGGTCTGAAAGCTCTTTGAGCTGCCGGATATGAATTTTGCCGAGATGCCCCGCACCTGCAACGCCAATTTTCAACATAGCCTGTTTGATTTTTTACAAAAGTATTCGCGCCGGGGCTGTGCAGTTACAGCTAACTTTGCAACATATCAACAGGGCGGTGTTGTTTGCCGGTTTCTGCTGCTGCTTTTCTATGACCAATTCAATTGAAGATACCTACCGCCAGAAAGGATTGCGCCGCAAATTGGCCGAGTTCATGCGTGAGCGCGGAATTACAGATGCAGCTGTGCTGAAAGCAATTGAAACTGTGCCCCGGCATTTGTTCTTTGATAAAGCATTTCTCGAATTTGCTTATCAGGACAAAGCATTCCCGATTGCTGCCGGTCAAACCATATCACAACCTTATACGGTAGCCTTTCAAACACAACTCCTGCAAATCCGCAAAGGCGACCGCGTGCTGGAAATTGGCACCGGCTCGGGCTATCAGACAGCTGTTTTGCTCGAATGCGGTGCACGAGTGTGGACAATAGAACGCCAGCGTACCTTATATGATATAACACGCGCCATGCTTCCCAAAATGGGTTATTCGCCTAATTTCCAGTATGGCGATGGCTACAAAGGCTGGCCGGCTTTTGCACCTTTCGATAAAATATTGGTGACCTGCGGAGCGCCTTTTATTCCCGAAGCGTTAACAGAACAGCTAAAACCGGGAGGCCGTTTAGTAATTCCGGTTGGTGAAGGTGATACGCAGGAGATGACATTGATCAGAAAAACAGATGTCGGAGAGCTTGTTACAGAAAAGCACGGACTGTTTCGCTTTGTGCCTATGCTGGGTGAGCGGGAATGGAAGGGCTGATCAAAATCATAAATCAGGTTATTAACAAATTGTAGTGAAAAAGTTGAGTTTTGTTAATATCAATAGTTAAACATAGAATTTGATACCTTTGGCAATAAGGGTTAATCTATTCCCTGACCAGAACTTAAAAACTAACTAAAACCACACATTATGAAAAAATCGACGCTCATGGTAGCGGCGCTGGCTTTCGTTGTTACCACAGCCTTCGCACAAGATTTAACTTCAAAAAAAGGTGAACCGATTCTTCCTGAAGCAGGAGACTATTCTATCGGTATTGATGCTACTCCGTTCCTCAATTACTTCGGTAATTTCATCGGCGGAAACGGTTTGAATGCCGCTCCGGGCTGGAACCACCTCAACGGTTTGAATACAATTGTGGGTAAAATGTATGTTACTCCCAATATGGCTTACCGCGGTATCCTGCGCATCGGTCTGAACTCAAACACATCGAAAGCAATGATCGGTGATGCTTCAGTTACAACACCGCCGACCTATCCGAACCTGCCTGCAATGAAAGAAGATGTAATGAAGTCTTCTTCAAGCTTCATTGGTCTCGGTGCCGGTCTTGAGTACCGTCGCGGCAAAACCCGTCTGCAAGGTTTTTACGGTGCAGAAGCTTTCCTTTGGACATCTGCATCTAGCAGCAAATACACCTACGGAAATGCACTTTCTTCAACTGTAACAGTTAACGGTGGTACAACAACCAACTTCGGTACAAACACCCTTAACGATACCTACGGTAACTCTGCACGTTCAATCACCAACAAATCAGGTCGTACCATCGGTATCGGTGTACGTGGTTTTGTAGGTGCTGAGTATTTCATCATCCCCAAACTTTCTGTAGGTGGTGAATTTGGCTGGGGTGTTGGTTTCAGCACAACAGGTGCATCTTCTAACGAAATTGAAAGCGTTAACGGTGCAACTCCCGGTAAGCAAACCCTCGAAGGTACCAGCTCAAACCAGTTGATTCTTGATACCGACCGCAATGCTTTCGGTACAGGTGCTACACAGTTTGCTCCGAGTGCTTCACTCCGTTTGAACTTCCACTTCTAGTTTTCAGAAGTAACAACAAACAAAAACTCCCGGCTGAAAAGTCGGGAGTTTTTGTTTTGAATTAAGTTAGCTTACTTAAATTTCCGGGCAGTTTCGCGCTGTATGTCGCGCTTCTTGATGTCTTCGCGCTTATCGAATGTTTTTTTGCCTTTGGCTAAGGCAATTTCAATTTTTGCCCAGCCTTTATCGCTGATATACATGCGCAGCGGCACAATGGTTAATCCCTGATCTTTTAACTTGTTGAGCAGCTTTCGCAATTCGCTGCGTTTGAGCAGGAGTTTGCGGTCGCGCTTGGGAGGATGGTTATTGTAGGTGCCTTTATCGTACTCGTTAATCTGCACATTTCGCAGAATTAATTCGTCGTTTTCAAAAACACAAAAACCATCAGTAATATTGGCCTTTCCGAGACGCAGTGATTTTATTTCTGTTCCGGTAAGCACAAGGCCTGCAATATATTTATCGAGGAAAGCGTATTCAAAAGAAGCCTGCCTGTTGCGAATATCAATAGTATTGGGCGTAGAGGAAGCCATATAACTGCAAAGTAAATGATAAAAGCGGCAATAACTAAATGGCATCTTTAAAAACTCCGAAGATTGAGGCGGGCGCAGGAGTCAAAACCGGAGTTTACAAGTGTAAATGAGGATTTTGGCGACAAGCCCAACGAAGAGATTTGGAGTTTTTAATATGCCAAAAAAAAGGTAACCCGTTGCGCGGATTACCTTCGAATATTTTTGGTGGTGTGCCCAGGGAGAGACTCGAACTCTCAAGGGATATTCCCAACGGCTTCTGAGACCGCAACGTTTACCAATTTCGCCACCTGGGCAAAAAATCAGCCGGTAGAGCTGATGGAAATAAAGAACTGTGCCCAGGACTGGATTCGAACCAGCACGCCATAAGCGCCACCCCCTCAAGATGGTGCGTCTACCAATTTCGCCACCTGGGCTTGAGATAAAGAATTGCTGTTACCAGCGTTTCTTTGAAAGCGGTGACAAAAGTAGAATCTTTATTTAACTTTGACAATATGAATGCAAAATATTTTTTTGTGTCACTAGCTTTTGCGGCGGTTATGCTTACAACAGCCTGCAAAAAAGAAGCACCGCAAATCGACTATCGTGCTGAAATGCGGGCTTTTGTACAGAAAATAAATATGCGCGGCGAGCAGTTAAAACCCGGATTTTTGGTTGTGCCGCAAAACGGAGAAGCCCTGCTTACAACCGACGGAACACCTGCCGGAACTCCCGAAACCAACTTTATCAATGCAATTGATGGATTCGGGCGCGAAGAATTGTTATACGGCTATAACAATGTTGACGACGAACTCACTCCCGCCGAAGAAAAAACGAATTGGGAAGAAATGTGTTCGCTGGGCAATAGTTTGGGCAAGAAAATTTTAGTTACCGATTATTGCTTCACGCCATCAAAAATGGATGATTCGTATTCGCGCAATGCTGCTTTAGGTTTTATATCCTTTGCTGCCAGCAGTCGCGAACTCGATAATGTTCCTGCATATCCCGCTTCACCGTTCAATATGAATACCGATTCAGTTGACGGACTAAATGGCCGGAATTTTCTCTACCTCATCAATCCCGAAAAGTTTGCCGATAAAGAATCATATCTCCGGGCTCTCGAACAATCACATTATGATATTATCCTGATTGATTTGTACTGGACCGGCGGCGATGAACCGGAAGCATTAACCGCAACTGAAGTAGCCCGTTTGCGCACAAAGCCCGGCGGAGGAACGCGCACACTGCTGTGTTACATGAGCATCGGTCAGGCCGAAAGCTATCGCTATTACTGGAGTCCGCTTTGGAATGCACAACCACCGGCTTTTATAGTGGGCGAAGATCAGTCGTGGATTGATAACTTCTATGTGAATTACTGGGATGCCAACTGGCAGGATGTAATTTGCGGCAGCGGCGATTCTTACCTCAAACGCATTACAGATGCCGGATTCGACGGCGTGTATCTCGACTTAGTGAATGCTTACGAATTTTTTGAAGAACGATGAAAATAGCCACACTGCTTCTTGTATTCTTCTGCATCCGCCTTTCGGCGCAAGTTCCAGCCGATTCTGTTAAAACGGATACATCGGCAGTTGTTGCATTAATGAAGGCCGACAGCATTGTAGCTTTTGCCAAACAGCACCTCGGCAAACCTTACAAATATGCCTGTGCCGGACCAAATGCATTCGACTGCTCCGGCTTTGTAAGCTATGTGTTTGCCGAATTTAAAGTAAGCCTTCCGAGATCCTCGCGCGATTACATGACCACCGGAAAAGAAGTGCCAATTTCCGAAGCGCGTAAAGGCGATGTTATCGTGTTCAGAGGAACCCGCGCCGGTGAAGAACGCGCAGGCCATGTTGGCATTGTAGTTTCCGAACCCGGACAACCGCTCATGTTTATCCACGCATCATCATCAGAAAAGCACCGCGGAGTTGTGCTTACCGATTATGCCAACAGCCATTACCCGAAACGATTTATTAAAGTGATAAGGGTGCTGTAAACTGCTTGCCGGTTAACCTTTGAAACCAGCAGATACAACCACTTTCAAAACTCCTGCCTCAATTTCAGCTTCTAATTTTGCATCCAGCTCGGCTGGCTCTCCGTCGTGATGAGTTGGGCCGGAAGCAGGCCGCTCAATGCTTATTTTTTTTCCGGAGTAGGTAGATACCGGCTTTGCATGCTGAATGCTTTTTCCAAACATTCGCCAAACCAGTGCCGGAACCTGCCACCATCCAAAACGGTTAAGTACTGATACATTGAGAATGCCGTCGTTCACTTTTGCTTCAGGTGCAATCCATGCATTGTTGCCGTATTGCCCTGCATTGGCAATGGTAATCAGAAAAGCATTGTGCTGATGCGATTTTCCGTCAACCGTAACCGTGCATGTTTCGGGTGTATAGTTGCTGAGTTCACGCAGCGTAATTTTTGCATACGTCCAAAACCCGCGTTTGGTGCTTGTGGCAAACAGCTTGCCGATGCGCGCATCGAAACCTGTTCCGGCAGTGCAGAAAAACGAATTGCCGTTAATTATCCCGCGATCCATTGTTGCGGTTTGTCCGCGTGCAATAACCTGCATGGCAGCCGCAGTATTCATCGGTATTCCGATGTGCCGGGCTAATCCGTTGCCCGAGCCGAACGGCAAAATTCCGAGAGCTGTTTGTGTGCCGCAAAGTGCGTGTGCCAACTGGCTCACTGTTCCGTCGCCGCCAACTGCTACTGCAATATCAAAATTGCCGTTAACGACTTCGGTAAAAATCCGGTCGCGGTCTTCGATGATATTCCATTCAAAAACCGAACATTCTGCATCAGCAGGCATGAGTTTGCGCACAATATCTGCGCGGTTTGTACTGCGGTTACTGCCCGAATTGGGATTGATGATAAACGCGATGCGTTTGCGGCTCATAAGATTGTAAATATAAGAGTTCCCGAAATTATACAGCACCGGCAGTTCCCGGCATTAGCGGCGGAACCGTTGTTTCTGTTGCATTGGCAAGCAGTACGCGGTTAAGATGACTGCCAATAATAGGCTCTGCGCGGTCTGCCCACTCTCTGAATTCGGCACTGCGCGATGTAAAGCCCGGAAGCCATTTCATAAACCTGCCAATATCATACTGATTGCTGTACATGCCGGCTCCGGCTTTGTGTGCATCACGCGAATTGCAAAACTGCTCAAAATGATATTCAACCGGAATCATATAAACCGGTTTGCCCAGATACATTGCTTCGCAAACAGACTCGAAACCGGCTGTGGTAATCAAACCACTGCAGGTTGACATCAGCTTAAGAAACTTAACATCACTCAACCGGTGAACATGCAAATTTTCATGCAGTATTTCGGTTTCGCTGGCCTGATTGCGGTCGGTAAACACATGCAATAGAGTTTCCCGGTTTTGTTCATGCCACTTTACCACATCAGGCAAATAACCGGCATTCACCATATACACAAGATAGTGCCCGCCCTTGTGCGGATGAAGCTGCGAAACTTCGCGGCGAAGTAGAGGAGGAACAGCATATACATTTCGTGAAACATCGTCAGACATCGGATAAAACGAAAGTCCAAGTTTTACTGTCGAACCGCTTGCCGTAAATTTTGTATAACTGTTTAAAATTAATTTATCGAGAAAATGCCCCTTCGGATGTGTGAACCGATGATGCAGCATCAAATACTGATGTGCAATAGAGACAACCGGAATTTTGCGGCGGAAACGTATTTTCCAGAGCGCGGAAAGCGGCTCATAAAAATTAATGATCAGATCGGGTTGAGCTGTGCTGATGAGTGTATCTAATAAACGTACACTGCGGCGATAATTCTTAAAATTTAGAATAGTTTGCCAGGCTGTTCCGGTTAAATTTATACCGCGGTTTCTCCATTTTGCAAAATTAGGGCTGGGTAATAATGTCACATTAATTCCGCCCATTTTATCAGTAAAAAACGAAGGCACTTCGCGGCGTTTGTTACTGCCAACTACAGCGCCGCAAACTACCATGCCATTTTTTTCAAGCAATTCTTTCATTGCCAAAGCCTGAGTCATGTGTCCGCGGCCTTCGCCTTGTATAATAAAGAAAACTCTCCGGCTCATATTATGCTGTTTGAAGTGATGGGATTATTTGCGGAGGCAATTGTTCCGGTCTGTATTCTTCGGTGCTTTTCAGCCAATCCGTGTAGTAGATGAGTTTCCATTCGCCTTCCTCTGTTTCGGCAAGTGCTGTAAGCGATTCAACCCAGTCGCCCGAATTGAGGTAATGTATATCTCCGATGTATTTATCGGCTGGTGTATGAATGTGACCGCAAATCACACCATCGCAATGTTTAATTTTTGCAACCGCGCTGAGTTGTTCTTCGAAATCGGAAATAAAAGAAACAGCGCCTTTTACTTTCGCCTTAATTACCTGCGAAAGCGAGTAGTAGGGCTTTCCATGGCGCTCACGCCAGCGGTTGTAGTGCTTGTTCACCCAAAGCAGAAATGTATAGCTGACATCGCCCAGCTTGGCTATCCATTTTAACTTTGTGGTCACTGTATCAAAAATATCGCCGTGAACAACGAAGTAGCGCTTGCCGTTTGATTCATGAATGTAGTCGCGCTGAATAGAAAAGTTGCCAAGTTTAAACGGCAGCACTTCATCCAAAAAATCATCGTGATTACCTCTTATATAAATAACCTTCGTTCCTTTGCCGGCGCGCTTGAGAACCATTCTGAAAAAGCGGGTATGCTTTTTCTTCCAAACGCCTGATTTGCGCAATTGCCAGCCGTCAATAATATCGCCGTTCAGAATCAGCGTTTCGCATTTATGATTACTTAGGAATTTACAAACCTCTTTAGCTTTCGAGGCTGATGTGCCCAAATGAATATCGGAGAGCACAATGGTTCGGTAAGTGGTTTTACTCACAGGTTTCTGGTTTTGCAAATATTCATAGTTCATATTGCGTACCTGTAAACCCTGTGTGATGTTAGCGTGATCTTGCGCACTGCTAAAGCTTACCGCTGTATTATGCCAAAGTGAACGGTATTAAAACATTACAACTGAAATTATGGCAGGAAATACAATTTAAAACGGAAGTATTGACAGTTGAAATACGCTAAAAAATGTCAATTTGTCATTGATAATCAGTTATTTGTGAGTTGGTATTTGATTTGAAGAAGGAGAGATGTCGGTTAATAGATAAACGACATAAAAGCAAAACAAACAACAAAACAATAGAACCATGTACAACACACATTTTGCACCTGTTCGCCGTAACCAATCATTTTTTGGTATGCCTTTAGCATCATTATTCAGCGAACCTGTTTTCGGAACTGATAAAGCATCTTATGTTCCGGCAGTTAACATTCATGAAGATGAAAAAACGTATCATCTTGCGTTTAATGCACCGGGTTTCGAGAAAGAAGATTTCAAGGTGAACATTGAAAACAATTTGCTCACCGTTTCAGCCGAGCATAAAGCAGAGGTAAATGAAACCGAAAAGAACTACACCCGTGTTGAGTTCCGCTACGGTTCATTCAGCCGCAGTTTCCGTTTGCCGAAAGACAAAGTAAATGAAGAAGGCATTCAGGCCAGCTACAAAAACGGCATCCTCAGCGTAGCGCTTCCGAAGCGTGAAGCCGCTCCGACCGCTGCTGCCAAAACCATTCAGGTGCTGTAAACTGCACCCGCAGTTTTGGTACTTGTGCCGGATCATTCCCCCGCAGACTTTTGGGGTTGGCCTGCGGCGGGAGTGACCGGTAAACAAAAAGACTGTTTCAGCGCGAAACAGTCTTTTTTGTTTTTGTCTCACTTGTCTTTACTTTTAGTTATTGCAGGAAGTTAAGCCCTTCATTATTTTGGATATTTATACTTTGAATCGTATTTTTGAATCAAGTTTTACTTTGTAGCAATACAGAGTTTCTCTACCCAAAAAATCCAAAACAATAAAATATAAAAATTAACCGCCACCTGTTTTATTATGGGACAAGCAAACTAAACAGGGTATCGCGGAGCTTCGTCCCTTGGGGTTCGATTCCCCGTTGCGTTATGCGCAAGATTGGTAATCACAGCCACCAATGCTGAAAAGAAAGAGTGAAGAACAGAGCAACTATGCTCAAACTGAAATTGAGTTTGTAAGTAAAAGGATACCGTTTGATCAAATTATCAAACTTAATTTTACTTCCCTCACTATTAGTGTTCTTCACTTTTTATGAATTGATAACATAAATAAAAATATAATGGGATTATTTAAAAAGCAATTTCAGGTAAAACCTAACATGCATGGGTTTTTATTCCGAAATAATATTTTTGAGAAGAAATTTGAATCCGGTTATCATGAGATTAATGACTGGAAAAACAGAACTGAGTTGTACACGCTACCCGCTACTTCCAAATTGATAACTGTTACAAATCAGGAGGTACTTACAAAAGACAATGTAGCTCTTCGGTTTTCATTTAATTTGATTTATAAAATTACAGACGGACAAAAGTTCCTCTCAAAGTTTGCTTTAGATCGTCAGATATATGTAATTATAAATGAAGCAGAACAACGACTCTATAATATTGTTCAGCTTTATATCAGAAACAAAATTTCAGGGCTTGAAAGTGAATTTCTTAATGAAAAAAGAAATGAGTTGACCGATTTCAAAACAGAGGAAATGCAGAAAGAAGTTTCAGAATTCGGAATTTCAATTGAACAAGCTCAACTTCGTGATATCACTTTTCCCAAGTCGATTCAGGATTTATTTGCAAAACACCTTGAAGCTAAAATAAGAGCGAAATCGGAACTCGAAAACGCAAGAACAACTGTAGCTACAGCCAGAGCTTTAAAAAATGCGTCAGAACTAATGAAAGATGATGACAACATCAAATTTTTCCAAATTATTGAAACGATAACCAAAATAGCTGACAAGGGTAAACATACATTTATGATTGGGGATATGAATCAAATGATAAAAAAGTGATTGAAAGATATATTGTTGCAGCTTTATCATTCAACACTTTACTCTTCGGTAAAGCCTGCAAAGCATAATTTCACTAAATTTGATTATGAAGAATCTGCTGCTGATACTGTGTTTCGTTTTTTCGGTTAGCCTGGTAAAGGCACAAACTACGTTTACTGTAAACGATACACTTGTTCAGTTCAGCGGCTCGGCACAGGCTTCGGACATTGTTTCCGGGTATGTGAAATTCTACAATGTTTCGGGCGATACCTTGCCGATGCGCTGGGTGCGTCTGGAAAATATTCCGGCCTGGTGGCGTTCTTCGGTGTGCACAGAGTATTATTGCTTTACTATTCCCGACGACAGTGCCAGCTGGAACATTTTGCCCGGCGACAGTGACCTGATTTACATTCACATTTATCCGTTCGGAAATGCAGGCACCGGCGATGTAGTCGTGCGCCTTTTCGACACGCGAAATCCAACTCAGTTTACTGATATTCGATTTGTAGCCGATGCGTTGACTTCAGTGCCGGAGAATACTGCAGCAGCTTTCAGTTTTTGGCCGTCGCCGGCCGGCAATGTGGTGAATTTGCAACTCAATGCCGCCGAAGGCGGAGTATTCAATGTATATGATCTGACTGGCCGCATTGCCGTTTCGCAGGCTGCTGCTGCCGGTACCGGGAATGTTTCTTTAGATTTGACAGGGCTTCCGGCAGGTGTGTATTCGCTTGTGTTTTTGAGCGATGCGGGGGCTGTGTCGGCGGTGAAGTTGGTGAAGGAGTAGGAGGATTATTCACCCAAAACCGCCGTAGCCTCAATCTCAATCAACATCTCCACATCAATCAGCTTACTCACCTCAACCATTGTAGTTGCCGGCTTTATTGCAGCAAAAAACTCGCCGTGTGCTTTCGCCGCTTCTTCCCACCGCGAAATATCTGTTACATACATTCTAGTTCGCACCACATCGTTCAGAGATGCTCCGGCTTCCTGCAACGCGCGCTCTATTTTCTCAAGAGCATACTTAGCTTGCGCGTACATATCGCCCGGAGCAACTACTTTTCCATCGGCAAAGGCTGTGGTGCCCGCCACTTCAACTACATTGCCAATCCGCACAGCGCGCGAGTAACCGGCTATGCTTTCCCAGGGAACGCCGTCGGAAATGAGTTGCTTTTTCATTTTGCTTTTGCCGCTTTCGTAGCTTTTACAATTGGCATGGCGGTTTGCAGTGCCGGCCATTCGAGCGGAAGTTTGCGCAAAACCTCTGCAATTTTTCCGGCTACAATGTAATCTTTATACCAGTTCTGATCGGCCGGAACTATTGTCCATTCGGGTTTATTACAGGCTTCGGTTAAACGGTCGTATGCTTGCATGTAAGCATCATATTTCTTTGCTGTTTCCCAATCGCCGTCATTGTGCTTCCAATTTTTTGTAGGATCGGTGCGGCGTTCGAGCAGGCGTTCCTGCTGTTCCTCGCGTGAAACGTTGAGCATAAATTTCAGCACAACAGTATGGTTATCGGTAAGCAGTTCTTCGAAATTGTTGATGGCTTTGTAGCGCTTCGCCAATGCTTTTTCATCAATCCAGCCCTCGACCCACGGCACCAACACATCTTCGTAATGCGAACGGTTGAAGATCTGAATCATTCCGGCCGCCGGTGTTGCCTGATGCACACGCCATAAAAAATCATGTGCGCGTTCTTCGGCTGTGGGTGCTTTAAATGCTTTAACAGTGCAGCCCAGCGGATTTATTGCGCCAAATACAGTTCCGATTAATCCATCTTTCCCCGAAGCATCCAGTCCCTGCAGTACAATCAGCAAACTGTATTTGCCTTGCGCATAAAGCACTTTGTGCAGTTCGCCAATTTCTTCAATCCATAGTTCGGTTTGCTTTTTGGCTTTTTCTTTATTGATGCTTTTCGGAGCGCGGCTTTCGGAAAATGCTTTTTTCATGGCTGTTTATCTCAGTTGGCGTGACTTAGCTGTTTAAGCAATTCATTAGGGTTGATAATCGGGAGAATTAATTTCTCTAATGCTGAACCTTTTATTTGCATTAACAAAACACCTCGTGATGTAGAGTAGCTGATAGCTGCAATAGAATTTGCAAGTACCGGCTTCATCTTAAAATTACCTCCCGATGCTTTGATGTAGCGACTAATTTGATCAACTTTGTAAAGATATACGAATTCAAAAAAGCCTGAAGCCTCTTTTTGGGGAATGCTGCTTACAGTTTCAGTTTTAAGTTGAAAAACAGTTTTAATTTGCTCTGATTCCGGAGCAATTTTAATATCAAAAGTATATTCAAACTCAAAACTTTCAATCTTTTCACTATCAAAATCAAAGTCATACTCAAGCAATGATTTTGTTATTGTCAGGCTCAGCATACTGATTGCATCTGCCGAAAAACTTATTTCCTCTTTTGCCATTATGCAGTTATTTGATAAGCTTCTTCTTCAATATTAGCTACTTCTGAATTTATAAATTTTTCTTCCGCAACTATATTTTCATTAGTATGCACAATCAAACATTGACTTGATTTGCCTTTAACCTGTGTTAATGAATGTTTGGGGATATACAGTAATGACTCTCCCAATTCTGCTTCTAACTTTGCTAATGAGCGAAGTGTGAAGTTGTGTCCGCCATTAAGCCATTTGCTTATCTCAGAAGGTTTTTTCCCTAACTTTTCGGCTAAACCTTTTTGAGTAATGTTTTTTGTGCGCATAATTTCATGAACACGAACCACGAGATCCGCATACCAGGAGGTGAAAATTTTTACATCCTCCGGAGTTTCTGATAATATACGTGCAGCTACTTTGCTTCTCATTTTTTCGAGTTGTTAATTATTAGAAAGAAAACACCCCAACAACACTCTTTTAATAATAGTTAAATGCTTCTGTTTTTATGAAATACACATTAATTTTCTTTTGCGTTAGGAAATAGTTTGCCACTATTAATACAGAAGAATTTCCTCCTCATCAGATTCCAGACTTCTTTTAGTTTCATTAATCCAAATCTCGCCGCTTCTCAATGCATCATCAATTCGTTTTGTAAATACTCTTGCTTCCTGCATCCTAATGTGCAAATCAGGACTATCCATGTTTTTCTGTGATACTTTTGCACCACCTCCAAAAAGCACAACCATATCTTCACGTTCTGCTACACGCATAGCATACAACCTGAGCGGAAAGTTTGGAAAATGCAGTTCAATATGTGCCAGCCTGATTTTACCATGTGGCGGAAGCCCAAATGAACCATCCTCATTACGGTTAAAGAAAACCTTCTTTGCCCCAAAACGATCTCCTATATCATACAGAATAAGCTGAACTAGCTTTTGAACAGCCTCCCTGTACTTGGGATGTTTTTCATATTTCAGCAAAAAACTATCGGTTTCTGATAGTGAAGCGCCTTCTTTTCGCACTGTATAATAGGTAACAAGGCTTCCCTCATCATCCCATTTCTCCACAAAGATATTCACTTATAAGTTAATTTTCAAATTTTTACCCAATTAATTACCAACACAAATAAAATTCGAAGACAATAAGGTGCGCAATATAGTGTTGCAGGTGAACTAAAAACAAGGGCGGTGAATAACTTTTCACCGCCCTTGCTATACTTATATTTTTGATCTTTTGAATCTAAATCAGGTTTGAATAACACCAACGTTGTAAGGCTTTTTAATGGGCGACTGATTCGCAGCTTCTATGCCCATAGAAATCCATTTCCGCGTGTCGAGCGGGTTGATAATTGCATCTACCCATAAACGGGCTGCAGCGTAGTAAGGCGACATCTGTGTCTGATAACGCGAGCGGATTTTCTCGAACATGGCATCTTCATCTTCTTTCGACAGCTCCTGACCTTTGGCTTTGAGCGTGCTTACTTGAATCTGGAGTAATGTTTTGGCTGCCTGTGATCCGCCCATTACAGCAATCTGCGCTGTTGGCCAGCCTACAATCAGTCGCGGATCGTATGCTTTTCCGCACATTGCATAGTTGGCTGCACCAAACGAATTGCCAATAATTATGGTAAACTTCGGCACAACCGAATTGCTCATCGCGTTTACTAATTTGGCACCGTCTTTAATAATACCGCCTTGTTCAGAACGTGAGCCAACCATAAAACCGGTGGCATCCTGCAAAAATACGAGCGGAATTTTTTTCTGATTGCAATTCATGATGAAACGCGCAGCTTTGTCGGCAGAGTCAGAATAAATTACGCCGCCAAATTGCATTTCACCTTTTTTGCTTTTTACTACTTTGCGCTGGTTGGCTACAATGCCCACAGCCCAGCCATCAACACGCGCCACGCCGCAGAGAATGCTTTGGCCGTATAGTTCTTTGTATTCTTCAAAGTTCGAATCATCAACCAGGCGGTCAATGATTGCGCGCATGTCATAAGCTTTATCGCGGCTGTCGGGAATGATGCCAAGCATTTCTTTCGCATCAAATTTCGGAAGGGCAGGAGTGCTGCGGCTAAAACCGGCCTGCTGCGGTGCACCAACTTTATCCATGATGTTGCGGATGCGGTCGAGGCAATCTTTATCATCAAGACATTTATAATCGGTAACGCCCGAGATTTCGCAATGTGTGGTTGCACCGCCAAGCGTTTCATTGTCGATGGTTTCGCCGATAGCGGCTTTCACCAGATAAGATCCTGCAAGGAAAATAGTGCCGGTTTTGTCAACAATCATCGCTTCGTCGCTCATAATGGGCAGATAAGCTCCGCCGGCAACGCACGAACCCATAATAGCAGAAATCTGTAAAATGCCTTCGGCCGACATCACAGCATTGTTGCGGAAGATGCGTCCGAAATTTTCTTTGTCCGGAAAAATTTCATCCTGCATCGGCAAATAAACCCCGGCGCTGTCAACAAGGTAAATAATCGGAAGCCGGTTTTCCATGGCAATTTCCTGTGCCCGGAGATTCTTCTTGCCGGTAATCGGAAACCATGCACCGGCTTTTACCGTTGCATCGTTGGCCACAACAATGCACTGGCGCTTCTTTACATAGCCAATCATCACCACAACGCCGCCGGCCGGACAACCGCCATGCTCTGCATACATATCTTCGCCGGCAAATGCACCTATTTCAATACGCGGCGAGTCTTTGTCTAACAAGTAGTCTATACGTTCGCGTGCAGTAAGTTTACCTTGTTCGTGCTGCTTTTCAATTCGGCTTTTACCGCCGCCTAGTGCAACCTTCTGAAATCGCTGCTCCATTGCTGAAATCAGCAAACGGAGTGAGTCTTCATTGCGGTTAAATTCAATATCTGTTTTACCTGATGCGGGTGTTGGTGCTGACATAATTTTTTATTGCTGTAATGAAAGGTAAAGATACGTTTCACAATCTGAACTTTCAGTTAAATCGGGATTTAACCTTACATGCCCTTGTGTCTGAGTTTTTCGAGCTGTTTCAGAATCTTTTGCGCCCGGTTGGCTTCTCCTGCCGACGCATTAGGCATCCATTCGCGAAGCATTAGTTCCAGTTCGGGTGCTAAATCGGGATATTGTTTTACGAGATTGAAAAGCACAGTCATTGAAAAAGCCCGAATCGCAATGGGTGTATCCGCTTTCTGCAAAAACGCAAAACATTTATCGGCCAGCTTGCCTTGTTGTTTTTCGGGAACATCAATAAACTGAAATGTGCGCACCAAGTTGCGGTCAATCGCATTGTGGTTGGCCGGATTCCCGAGCCGGTCAACAAACGTTTTGATCCACGGCTTTATGAGCTCAGGATGAGCTTCTGCACACCAGCCCAGAGCCATTGCTGCACGCTGACTGATACGGGTATCGTTGCCCAGAAAAAGCTTCACAAGTTCTGCAAACCGGTCGGCATCATTGCCTACCCATTTCACAACCTGCATGGCTAGGGCTTTTGAATGACCTTGTTCTAAAATTTCAGCCGGTTTCATGTTATAATTGAGGAAAAACGGTTGATTTTCGGATGACTTCTCCGGCAGCAGGCCCGCAACAACAAAGCAAATCAAGCACACTGAAATTGGATCGGAACGGAAACCTATCGCCAAAAACCTGTGCATATTGAACCGGCGAAAATGCGGCATCAAGTTCTGCCTGTTTTTTCGGACTGATAACAGAACGGTAATCGGCTTTGTTATCTGCCTTGTCGAATGTTCGGGTAAGCGTATAAGGCCGTTCCAATTTCAGCAGTTTTAAGCTTAAATCGAGCAGGGGAAGCGAGAAATCGATCAGCAGCTCAGGATGCGGTTTTGCATAAAATGGCTCAAAGTAATCGGCATAAAACTCAAAGTAGGGCGATTTTCCGTAAGCCGAAACAATGGCTCTCCAGTGCTGCTGATGCCAGCGTGTATGACTGTCGATGCGTACTTCTGTCATTGGTGTTTTGTGAAACGGAAGCTGAACCGGAATGCTTAAATCCTGCGAACCGTTTGCACCGTCAATCCGCAGCCGGTTGCGCCAGGTCTGCTTTACATAATGTTCGGCAAGGTCGATGCTGATTTCATCGTGCAGCAGCAATTTACTGTACCACTGCACTGGGCCGAGAACAGTAAGCGGAAGAATTGCGGCAGGTAAACTCACGCTGCAAAGATGCTAAACTGTATTTATTCGGCAAATGTTAATGAACAGTGAATTACCGGTGCATAACCTTTCATCGAAAAAAGCGCTGAAAACTTGACATCCGGGTTTTGAGAATACTACTTTTCCAAAGAACCAATACAATGCCGCGCCATGAAAAACCAACCAGAAGCCCGGCCGAAATCAAAACCCCAACGGCCCGATTCCGTTCACGAAGAGGTAAATCACCTTCTCCTCGATGTAGAACCACCGCATTCAGAAAACGAGTGGAACCAGATGGGATTTCGCGTTTATGTGCATAAACGCAAACACATTTTTGCAGATCGTTTTCATGTTGATGTTCACTGATTACTTGGCTGTAAAAACATCGTAGCCAAGTCTGATGATTAGTGCGCTTACTACAAGCAGGAAAAACACCCGCACAAAGCCGTTGCCTTTGCGCAAAGCCGTGCGCGCTCCCAGCCACGAACCGGCCATATTGCTCACCGCAACCGGAATGGCAATGGCATAACTGATGTTGCCGTGCAAACCAAAGTAGAACAGCGCAGCAACATTTGTAGCGCAATTCACCAGCTTTGCACAAACTGATGCGGTGAGAAATTCATAACCGAAAACAGTTACAAAAATCAGAATCAAAAAGCTGCCGGTTCCCGGACCAAAAAATCCATCGTACAAACCGAGTGCTGCACCGGTGAATACCGAAAACAAAAACGCTTTTTTGCCCGTTGGTTGCTTTCTTCGCTTGCTTCCGAGATCTTTTTTTATGAATGTATAAACGGCAACAGCAATCAGCAAAATCAACACTACCGGGCGAACAAGTGCTTTGTCGAGATAACTTACTAATTGCGCCCCAATCCAGGCCGTAATTAATGCCGCAACGATAGCCGGAAGAACTGTGCGCCACGGAACAGCTGTGGTAAGCATATATCGGATAGTAGCTACTCCGGTTCCTGCAAAACTGGCTAATTTATTTGAGCCAAGCACTGTAGCAAAAGGCAAACCGGGATAAGCCAAGACAAAAGAAGGAAGCTGAATCAGTCCGCCGCCGCCAACCACCGCATCTACAAAGCCCGCGGCAAAGGCGGCAACAATTAACAGCAGCAGTTCAACAGGCATAGCAGCAAGAAGCTTTACTCAACAGATTCAAAACAACGGTTCCAGCGTACACTTTTGTTTTTACGGTCGTAAGAAAACAAAATCATTGCTGCACGACCTACAATATGATCTTCGGGCACAAAACCCCAGTAGCGCGAATCCATTGAGTAATGACGATTATCGCCCATCACAAAATAGTAATTCATTTTAAATGTATAAACAGAATCTAATTTTCCGTTGATGTACAAACTATCGCCTTTTTGCTCAATTTTATTGTGCTCGTAGTCAACAATGGCGCGCTGGTAAATAGGCAGGTTTTGAACTGTTAGTTTTATACTTTTCCCGGCCATCGGAATAATCAGCGGCCCGTAGTTGTCGAGATTCCACGGATAAAATTCGTTGTGCGGAAAAATCTGTTCATCAAAACTTCCGCTTTTCGAAAGCTCCGGCTCTACAGAAATAATTTGTTTGATAAGCCTCAAACTATCAGCCTGTTTGGGCAATAGTGCAACCGTGTACATGATATATTGCCCTTGCCTGTTTTCACGCAGCAAGCCAAGACCGGTAAGTTTTACACTATCGGCCTTTATGGTGTCCATTTTGATGATGTAGTTGAACAATGCAAGACTGGGCGCATTTTGCTGACGGTTGTTGATAAACACCTCGCGGTCGCGGATTGTTAAAGTATCGCCGGGAATAGCTGCAACGCGTTTGATAAAGTAAGTGCGGTGATCAACCGGATATTCGTGTGTATGACCGTTAAGCGCAAACAAATCTTCGGCCGGAAAATTGAACACAATTACATCGCCGCGCTCTACTTCGCTGTAGCCGGGCAAACGGTTGTAGCCCCATTTCCACCAGTCGAGATAGGCTTTTGTGCCGGATGTGCCAATGGTTTGATGCCCAAACGGAAGACTCAGCGGCGTCATCGGCATTCGTGCACCGTAGGCTAATTTGTTTACGATAATGTAGTCGCCGGTTTCCAGCGTGCGATCCATCGAATCAGACGGAATGGCAAACGGTTCAAACACGATGAGTTTGAGCAGGAGCACACCGGCAAATGCAAAAACAAGCGCCTCAATCCATTCGCGAACCGGATGTTTTCGCTTTTTCTTTTTACCCGGAACTTCGGTTTCGGCAACGGGTTCAGTTAACACGGTTTCTGCTTCCGCCGCATCGGCAGAAGTACTATCACTCTCCGGCAGTTCGTAGTCTGCCGAAGGATCATCAGCAACAAAACCGGTTTCCTCGTCCATGCAAGTGTGCTAACTATTTCTTTTGTGCCGGTTTGCCTGTTGCTGCCGCTTCTTTGCGTTTGCGCCGGAAATAATTAAACCCGGTAATTCCAACAATGCCAATTGCAAACCAAAGCAAGTACGATTTGCCGGGACCATTTTGTCCTACAAACGAAAACATACGGTCGGTGCGGAATCCGCTGAAATCACCTTTCGACATCCAGATAAAAACCGGCTTGCCAATGATATGCGTTTCAGGCACAAAGCCCCAATAGCGCGAATCGAGTGAGTTGTGGCGATTATCACCCATCATAAAGTAATAATCCATCGCAAACGTGTAGTTCGTGGCCGGTTTTCCGTCAATCAGAATTGTAGTTCCGTCCACTTTCAACGCATGACCTTCATACACTTCAATAACGCGCCTCCAGAGCGGGAGATCTTTCAGGTTAAGCGGAACAGTTAAACCTTTTTTCGGAATCTGCAGCGGCCCGAAATTATCACGGTTCCAGGGGAAATCAGAAGGAGAATGCGGATACACATCATCCAGTTCTGTTTCGCCATTAGTTCCCGGTAAATTAAAGCGCGTTGCTCCTTTCGGCATAACGCTGGGGGTAATTTCACTCTGAACGATATTCTTAAAAATCTCGATTTTATCGTTTGGAATTGAAATGTTAGCATTTTTCAGGCTATCAGTAACGTAATACTGACCAATTTGATCGGTAATTCCATTTTTGCCAAGATTTGCAGCTAACCCTTCGAAATTTGCGCCTTCAGGGAAATTGAAATTCCATGAAAATTGTGTTTTGGGAGAATTTGCAGATTTCTGTCCGTTAATAAAAATGTCACGATCCTTAATTTCCAAAACATCACCTGCAACAGCTACACAACGTTTTACATAGTTGTCTTCTTTATCAACCGGATGAACAACAATCTCTTCGTTATCTATAACTTGTTGTCTGAAGTTAGAAGTTCCTTTTAAACGCGCACTTCGTTCGTAGGCGTAATAACTTGCATTTCTGTTTAGTGTGTAAACAGTATCACCTTCCGGAAAATTGAACACCACAATATCGCCGCGTTCTACACTTCCGAAGCCCGGCAAGCGCATATACGGCAACTCAATCCAGTCTAAGTAAGAAGGTGTAGTTTCTGTTCCCGGAATGGTGTTGTGTGTAAACGGAATAGTAAGCGGCACCGACGGAATTTTTGCGCCATAACTCATTTTGCTTACAAACAGATAATCGCCGGTGAGCAGTGTGCTTTCCATGGATGAAGACGGAATCACAAAAGCTTCAAAGAAAAACGAACGGATCAGTGTTGCTGCTACAACGGCAAACACACCGGCTTCGCCCCATTCTTTGAGCCAAAACCTGTTTTTTTCATCGGGAGGATTACCGAGAAACTTATTTTTTTCCGCGAAACCTAACCACGGTATGTAAATAAAGTAGGCAAGCACAGCAATTACATGATCGCTGAATTTGCGTTTGCCGAAGCAGTTGGCAGTAAGCACAACCAGAATCGGCAGCATAAACACGCCAACCGTCGGAATCAAAATAAGAATCAGCCACCACCAAGGCTTTTTCAGGATTTTGAGCCAAACGTAAAAGTTGTAGCCCGGAATAAGGGCTTTCCAGCCTTTTTCACCGGCTTTTTCAAAAATCTTGTAAAGTCCGGCAAACAGGGCAACCAGACTGAGCAGCAGAAAAATGTGTATCGGACGCATAAGCAGATTAAAGAATCGGCTGCAAGGTAAGCCGTTTTCTGTATTTGAACTTTGTTAATGAATTCTAAAGGTTTTGTAAGGCAAAATGCCTATTCAGATGGCAAATTAGCATTTCCAAGCAAATCATCCATGCCTAAAATGCCTTTGCGGCCGGGTAGCCATTCGGCCGCAACCACAGCGCCCAATGCAAAACCCTCTCGGCTGAATGCCTCGTGCGTAATGCTGATGCGGTCAACTGCCGATGTATAACGAATGGTATGTGTGCCCGGAACTTCATCGGTGCGGATAGAAACTACCGGCAGTTCATTATCACTCGGACTTTCGGGGCCGCTGTGCATATAGGTTTTTACTTCGGGCTGGCGGCTGTAGTGGTCAAGAAGGCCGTTTACAAGCGTTAAAGCCGTTCCGCTGGGCGCATCTAACTTGTGAACGTGGTGAATTTCCTCCACATCCGCCTTGTAGCCCGCATGCGGCTGCATCAGCGCGGCGAGGTATTTATTAAGGCGAAAGAAAAGATTGACGCCCAAACTGAAATTGGAACTGTAAAACAGCGTTCCTCCGGCAGCTTCGCAGCTTTGTTTTACCGCATCCAGCTGATTGAGCCAGCCTGTAGTGCCGGTAACTACCGGAACGCCGGCCGCAAAGCAAAGCTGCATATTCGCCACAGCAGCATGCGGCACACTGAATTCTATAGCCACATCAGCCCGGCTGAGTTCGGCAGGAGTGAGGCTGCTCATTACCGCCGTATTGGCACGGATGATAACTTCGTGCCCGCGTTCAGTGGCTATGCGCTCAATTACTTTGCCCATTTTGCCGTATCCGAGAAGTGCTATCTTCATATAAAATAATGCTGTGAAGCCCCAAAGATACCGACTGCAACTTGCCGAAACAGGGCAGAAGCAAGAAAAAATTGAGGAGAGATTTGGGATTTGAGGAAAACTCCCTACATTTGCCGTCCCGAAAAACGGGTATCAATCATTCATTAACACTTAATTCTCCGCAGAAATGCCGACGAAAATCAGACTCCAGCGCCATGGTAAAAAAGGCTACGCCTATTTCCATATCGTTGTTGCGGACAGTCGTTCCCCACGTGATGGGCGATTTATCGAAAAAATTGGCACCTACAACCCGAACACCAACCCGGCTACAATCGATCTCGATTTTGACCGTGCGTTCGAGTGGGTGAAAACAGGCGCGCAACCTACCGAAACCGCCCGTGCTATCCTTTCTTACAAAGGAGTTCTTATCCGTTATCACCTCCACGGTGGTGTTCAGAAAGGCGCTCTCACACAAGAGCAGGCAGAAGCCAAGCTCGCGAAGTGGATGGAAGACAAAGCCGGCAAAATCGACGGTAAGAAAAGCAAACTTTCATCGGCCGAGCGCAGCGCAGCTGCTAAACGTCAGGCCGAAGAAACAGCAGCTCGCGAAAAAATTGCTGCTAAAATTGCTGCCAAGTCAAATCCCGCTCCGGTTGCTGAAGAAGCTGCACCCGCTGCCGAAGAGACTCCGGCCGAAGAAAACGCCTAATCTCCGATTACAATCCATATCAACGGCCGACCCTCAAAAGGTCGGCCGTTGTTTGTTACAACCCAGTACCCATGAAAAAAAGCGAATGCTATCAGGCCGGCTTTGTACGCCGCACTTCGGGACTCAAAGGCGAAGTAGTGATTCAGCTTGATGTTGATGACCCCGCCCGCTACCGCACCCTCGATGCCGTTTTTCTCGACATCAACGGCACGCTGACACCGTTTTTTGTAAAGCAGGCGCGTTTGCTCAACAATATGCTTACGGTAGCCTTTGAAGATGTAACTACCCCGGCCGCTTCCGAAGCGCTTGTGGGTTGCGAAGCTTTTCTGCCGCTGGCCGCACTTCCCAAGCTCGATGATTCGGCTTTCTACTTTCATGAAATTCCCGGCTTTGCGGTTATTGATGAAGTGAAAGGCAATATCGGTAACGCCGGCGAAGTGGTTGACCGTCTCCAGCAGCCGGTATTGGTAGTTGGCTCGGGGCGGAACGAAATTCTGATTCCGGTTACTCCCGGTGTTATCAAGAAAGTAGATCGCGCAGCCCGCGAACTGCACATTGCCGCACCCGAAGGGCTGATAGATATTTACATCGGCAGCACAACTGATGAGGATGATTTTGACGGCGATTTCAATCCGTTTGCCGTTGATGAAGAAGATGCGGAGTAAAAGAATGCGCATTGCGGTTTGCCGAATTTGTGTAATTTGGTAGAGCAAACCTGCCCGCAAGACCCACACGCGCATCTCTTTTTATGCCGTCAGCAACATTTGCATTCAAGCAATTCAACATCCGCCAGGACCGCTGTGCCATGAAAGTTGGCACCGATGCCGTTTTACTCGGCGCGTGGATTAAAACCTACGGCGTTCGCCGCATTCTCGACATCGGCACGGGCACAGGAGTAATTGCGCTGATGCTGGCACAGAAATGCGGTGCGCAGATTGATGCTGTTGATATTGACGAAGTGGCGGTGCACGAAGCCCGCGACAATGCTGCGGCAAGTCCATGGTCAGAGCGCATCCGGGTTTTGCACAATTCGCTGCAGGAGTTTGCCGCTTCAACCGATGAGCAATATGATTTAATTGTAAGCAATCCGCCCTATTTCAGCGAGAGTGTAACCGCCGCCGAAAAAGCCCGCGCCGCCGCCCGGCATCAGTTACATCTGCCATTTGCCGATTTGCTCGAAGGCGTATCAAAACTGCTCACGCGCGATGGGAAGTTTTGTGTGATTTTGCCTTCGCGTGAGGGTGTGAAGTTTTTAGCATTGGCCGCCTCGCACGGCTTGCATCTCACACGCTTTACCCGCGTAAAAACCACACCTGAAAAAACCGAAAAACGCTGGCTCATGCAATTTGCCTGGCATCCCAAACCGCATTTCTCAGAATCAATATTGGTTATTGAGAAAGACAGTTTGAACGAGCAGAATTATACGGATGAGTATATTGAATTGACGAAGGAGTATTATTTGTATTTTTGATGAAATCACAAATAGATCTATTCAAATAATAACCCTATGAGACTTATTGCGAAAGCTTCGCTCTCCCTAATTCTTACAATATTCTCGTTTACATGCGTGAAGGGACAGACATGGGTACAGAGTCAAGATACCTTATTGCACGGAACTGGTGGTTTTATTGATATTCACTTGTTGAACGATACCTTTGTTGCATATAATAATGGTAGCATCTATCGGTTTAAAAGTTTTAACCAAAATTGGGAGTATGCTGATGTAACTCAAATTCCTATCCATCATAGAAGTTATTATAGATCTTTTCAGCGAGAAGATACTTTATTTTTGTTTACATCATTGGGGAAATGTTTTAGAACAACTGATGCGGCTTTGACTTGGCAGGAAGTATTTTTAAATGGTTTCTCGTTGATAGATAGTGTTCCTGTTTTTTTGAAGTCGGGGAATTTATCTTTTGCAGTATTTCCTTCAACAGTTTATTCGTCATTTGATGGTATAAATTGGATATATTTCTGTTCGGCTCAGGAGTTTGAGTATGCCAGTAGAAATTATCCGGTCAAATATATAGGGCAGTCTGTATTTGTATATGATTCACAATTACAATTAGTTAATACATTTATACGCCCCGCAGAATATTTTTCACCGATTAGTGCACCAGATCAGGATCATTATCAATACTTTTTTAATCAATATACAGATTCATTCTTTCGGTTCGATATTTTAGATCCACAACCCATGCCAGAATTTCTTGGTACGGTTCAACTCGATCCATTTGTGCGTGACTCTGCTAATTTTTTTTCATATACTATTCATAATAATATGCATTTACTTGCATTTAGATATGAGTCACCTAGTTTCAAGGGCAAGATGTATTATTATTTATCGTCGAACAATGGTCAAACATGGCAACCTCGCCAAGATCTACTATGGATGCTTAACGCTACTGTATTTCCGTTTGTAGGCGATACAGCCTTTGGCTATGATTATAGAAAGTTTGAATATAGAGTTACTGAAAACGCAGGTCAAACATGGCGAAGTATGCCACATGGTTTATCCGGACTTTTTTATCATAATACCTGTTACTCATCTTCTTTGGATACTGTATTATTATATAAGTGGCCTGATCAATTTCCCGCTGAATTAAATGAAGGTCTTCTAAGAAGTACAGATGGGGGTCAAACCTGGGCTATCGCAAATAATGGATTACCAGATTCTATAAATGTTTATTATGACAGTACATTAATTAACAGCGGTAGAATTTATGGTCCTGTTCGTTCCGGAAATAAGTATATGTTATTCAATGCTGACGACTATAATTTATATCGATCATTAGATGCAGGAACTTCTTGGCAGCAATCAACTATGCCACCATTGGGCGAACCTTATTTTATCGGTACCGATGACAATGACATTTTTATTCGATCATATATTGGTTTTACCAATACATATTATTATTATCGAACTACAGATGCTGGAAATACATGGATAACACTGCAACTTCCATCTGAGGATACTGTTGGCGGTGGAAGAAGTGCCAATTATTATATTCAAGGTAAGAATGATACGCTTTTTTGTTTGTCAAGGCAGTATTATCCAAGTTCCTTTTATCATTACAGCCATCGTTTACATATTTCAAATGATGATGGAATGACATGGAACGATATCACTCCGATTAATCTTTATAATAATACAAATAAACTTTTTGATTTGGGAGCATTCCTTTCAGAGAAGCCTTTATTTACTTTCGGAAATAATGCAAATGAAATTATGGCTGTTATTAAGTATACAGATTCTACATTCTTCCGAACAACTTATGTTGCAGAAAATGAACATGATTCGCTTTATTTATATAATGGTACGTCATGGAGTGTTATCCAGCACAATGGTTTACCAACTGATATAGACATTCAATCAATCAATTATGTAAATGGAACATTTTATATTGGATCCAACTATGGTGTTTACATTAGTTATGACTATGGCCAAAACTGGATTTTAAGTTCAATGCGTACCAGTTCTAATCAAACCAGTAATATTCAGTCTGTATTACCGGGCGATATGCGTTTATACCAAATCAATGCTACGCAGCAGAAAATAACTTTGGCCACGAAAAATAATGGTGTTTGGATTATGAATAATCTCACACTTGGCAGCGCACCTCCGGATTCAAGTCTTCATAATGTTTTAATAAGCTTGTCAGTTTATCCCAACCCTTCTCATGTCGGAACATTTATTAACTGGTCTGTTTCTGAGACTATTTTGGGCGGACAGTTACTTCTGCTCGATGCATCCGGGAAAGTAGTAAGGACGAATTCAATTCAAAATGTTCCAGCCCATCAGCCTCAGCCATTTGCTACTAAAGGATTGCAACCGGGAGTCTATCATCTGGTTATCAAATCCGGGCAAAAGGTTTTTCGCGGCAGTGTCGTTATTCAATAAGTTATCTGTTAATGAAGCCTAACCCAAACCGCACTTCTCAGAATCAATACTTGTTATTGAAAAAGATAGTTTGAACGAGCAGAATTATACGGATGAGTATATTGAATTGACGAAGGAGTATTATTTGTATTTCTGAGCAGATGTGGAATTTTAGTTGCAATTACGTTTTTTTTTGTGTGAGACCAGCTTTTATTTGCTTGTTGTTTTTCTTCGCCGGCTGCACTTCAACGCAATACATAAACAGAACTTACGGCTTTTCTACAGGGTTCACTTGGCAAAGTTTAGATTTCAATTCCGATAGTACTTTTACATGGATCGAGGGGAGTTGCATACATCATGGCGAAATATCAGGCAACTATCAGATTGAAGGACGCAAACTAATTTTACGTTCAGATACACTTACACCCTCATCGCAGCCTGCCCGCATTCATCATTCTGCCCCAGTTAGCGATAGTTACTTGCTTTCGTTTACTCTTTTTTCTCAGGATGATACAATTTATCCGCTTATCGGGGCAATTATAATTTTGCGCTCACAAACCGATACTCTTTGGAAACAAGGCATGATTACGAATTTCGACGGAGTAGCTTCTTTAAAAATTCACAAGCGATATTTTCCGGTTAAATTAGAAACCAAATATCTTGGGCATACCAAAAACAGCTTTCTGTTGAATAGCCCTGTGAATACCAGTGACTCAATTTTTCTGGCCGAATCAGGTGAAGAATTATTGTTTCTTTATCCCTTTTTCCCTCAGGAATATCAAATTTTAAGAATGGACCGGCGAAAACTTCATTTGGTAAGAACCAGCCCGCAAATAATAGAACCTGAGGGAAATGGACATCCGACTCGGATAAAACTTCGCCGCAGAAAAGATACAAACGAACAATAAAGAAGCAGCGTTGTTCCTACATCATGAGCACACTCAAAAAAGCAATTATGAATATGGCGAAGAAAGTAGCCTTTGAAAAACATTCGACAAGTCTGAAAGCTGGCGATAAAGCTCCTGCCATTCACGGATTATTGCAGAATGAAACGCAGTATGATGCGAAAAACTACGAAGGCAAGAAGATTGTGCTTTATTTCTACCCTAAAGACAGTACGCCCGGCTGCACGGCACAGGCCTGCAGTTTGCGCGATAACTATACGTTTATGATGAAATCGGGGTATGAAGTAATTGGTGTTAGTGCCGATTCGCCCAAAAAGCATCAGAATTTTATCAAGAAATACGATCTGCCTTTCCCGCTCATTGCTGATACCGAACTTGAGCTTATTAAGGCTTACGATGTTTGGGGACAAAAACAGTTTATGGGTCGAGTTTTTGATGGAATTATCCGTACCACATTCATCATCAACGAAAAAGGAATAATCGACGAGGTTATTACTGATATTGACACGGTGGAACACGCCGCTCAGGTACTTCATAAATAGTCCAAATATTACTTTAGCTATTATTTTTTAGGCTTGGCAATAAAAAATATTTGCCGAGCCTATATTTTTATAATTAATTGATAATGATTTAATTAATGTGTTTTATAGGGTGATTTCCAAGCCAAATATTAAGTATTGTTAATAAAATTTTCGTCAAAAAGCTTGACACGTAAAACCTTATTTGTAGGTTTGCATCGGAAAGAACGCTGAATCCGTTCCCAAGTCAACATTTATCTTAAAAACAAGTAAAGTAACCATTAACACGAAAGAACATGGCTAAGGAAAGCAAAGAAAAGGAAGTAAATAAGGAGAAGTTGAAAGCATTGCAGTTGACTATTGACAAGCTTGAGAAGACATACGGCAAAGGAACGATTATGAAGTTGGGCGATAGCCCGATTGAGGCTATGGAAGTTATCCCCACAGGTTCACTTGCGCTTGATATTGCGCTTGGTGTTGGCGGTTATCCGAAAGGCCGTATTATTGAGATTTACGGACCAGAATCATCAGGTAAAACCACGCTGGCTATTCACGCCATTGCTCAGGTGCAGAAACAGGGCGGTATTGCTGCTATTGTGGATGCAGAGCACGCTTTCGACCGTTTTTATGCCCAGAAATTGGGTGTTGATATCGAAAGTCTGCTGATTTCGCAGCCTGATAACGGTGAGCAGGCACTCGAAATTGCCGATAACCTGATTCGCTCAGGTGCGGTTGATATTCTGGTGATTGACTCAGTAGCTGCACTTACCCCCAAAGCTGAAATTGAAGGCGAAATGGGTGATTCCAAAATGGGTCTTCAGGCGCGTTTGATGTCGCAGGCTTTGCGTAAACTCACCGCCAACATCAGCAAAACAGGTTGCTGCTGCATGTTTATCAACCAGCTTCGCGAGAAAATTGGTGTGATGTTCGGCAACCCTGAAACCACCACCGGCGGTAATGCGCTTAAATTCTACGCTTCAGTGCGTTTGGATATTCGCCGCGCTGGACAGATCAAAGATGGTGAAACCGCAACCGGTAACCGTACCCGCGTAAAAGTGGTAAAAAACAAAGTAGCTCCGCCGTTCCGTCAGGCCGAGTTCGATATTCTCTTCGGCGAAGGCATTTCGCGTGTAGGTGAAATCATCGACCTTGGTGTTGAGCACGGCATTATAAAGAAAAGCGGCTCGTGGTTCAGCTACGAGGATATGAAACTTGGCCAGGGCCGTGATTCGGTGAAAAACCTTTTCGCCGATAATCCGGAAGTGATGGAACGCATTGAGATGCAGATCCGTGAGGTCCTGAGCGGCGTGCCGGTTCCCGAAGTAGAAGTAGAGAGCTAAGCTGATTAACGCAAAGCTGTGTTCCGTGAAACTTTCACAGCTTTCGGTTTTCAGCATTGTGTTGTAAAACCAGCACTGCCGATAACAACTTTCGCCGCCGGAAACGGAAGCACTGCGTCTGCAATTCATTCAAACAGCGGACATAAGGCACCACCGGCAAAGCGAATTCAGCCGTTTACACATCCCGGAGTACATCAACTTGCAAAGAGTGTGTACCTTCGGGATGTGTTTTTTAGCACTATGCCTATGCAATTTCGTTTACTGCTTCTGCTGCCACTGGCAGCTTTTCTGCTCAACACAACCAGCGGCTGCGGCTCTCAGCCTGCCGACGATGAAAAAGTTGCGCCCAAAGATTCGATGGCTGCAAAACTTCAGCTCATCAACGATAAAATCCTGAAAGAGCCCAACAATCTTGATCTCTACATCGAGCGTTCAAAGCACTACATTCAGGTAAAAAATCTGGAATTGGCTTTGGCCGATGTCAACCGCGTGCTCAGCCGCGACAGCTCAAAAGCCGAGTACCTCAGCGCGGGTGTGGATGTTTACTTTTTCACCAACCAAACCCGACGGGCCAACGATTTGCTGACCCGCCTCGTGCAGCTTTATCCCGAAAACACAGATGGTTTGCTGCGTCTGGCGCAAATGAAGCATTACCTGAAAAAGTACGACGAAGAATTTGCGCTGCTCGACCGTGTACTGCGCATCGACGAGAACAATGCGCAGGCTTATTTCATGAAAGGCATGGCGTTTAAAGAGACCGGCGATACAGCAAAAGCCGTGTCGAGCATGCAAACCGCTGTTGAGCAGGATCCTGATTACTACAATGCCTGGATTCAGCTCGGACTAATTGCATCAGCCGAAAAGAATCCGCTGGCTGTGCAGTATTACCGCAATGCGCTGAAAATACAGCCGCAAAGTCAGGAAGCATTTTACCATCTTGGCATGTTTTACCAGAATACACAGCAGTACAATCCTGCTCTGGAAACATACAACACCCTGCTGCAAATCAATCCAAACCATTTTGATGCACATTTCAACCTCGGCTATCTGCACACAGTTGAACTCAACGATCCCACAAAAGGCATGGAGTATTTTAACCTCTGTGTAAAAGACAACCCGAAAGAACCGCGCGGTTATTACGGATTAGGCTACTGCTACAAAGAAAAAGGCGATATAGCCAATGCCGAAGCCATGTTCAAAAAAGCATTGGAAGTTGATCCCGAATACAACAATGCCGTTCTTGAGCTCAATGAGCTAGACAGAATAAAAAAATCGGGGAAGTAAAGTTTGTAATTATGTCAAAGGCGGATCAGTTGATCCGCCTTTATTGTTTAGAGTAAAATAAACTATTCAATTATCTGTATCGTTTCTTTTCCAGTACAGTACCATCCGGCTTTCGCAAAATCCATACTCCTTTTTTATTTCCGGCTTCGTAATTACCTGTCCAGACTGTACCATAAACAGACTCAACTTCAACCCATTTTCCGGTGCGTACATTGTTGGTATAAACACCGCGGTGAATTATCCACGTAAGCGTATCTGTTTCTTCCCAATTGCCGGTTTTAAGATTATGGTCATAGCGGCCATTGGCATAGCGAACTCCTTTTGTATCGTAAAACTGCCAGAAACCTTGGCGGGTAGCAGTATCAAGCGCACCGCCGCTGCATTTTAGTTGTCCCGGCTGATACATATATGTGATCATCATCGGAACACCGGGTTCGGATGTGTATTCACCCCATTGAACAATAATTTCACTGTTGTTTGAATGAACACGTACACCCGAA
>JBKDHA010000208.1:0-21307 GCA_046335555.1 Bacteroidota bacterium | reverse complement strand
AAGCATAGGAGAAAAGAATAGTCAATCACATTTCATATCGCACCGAACCAAATTACTTCGGAAAGCAGCTTCGCGGCTTTGCGACTTTGCGCGAAACTTTATTAAGCATAGGAGGAAAGATTACACCGTTTAGCGCATACTTCCCAAAACTAAGGGCAGACTAAATTTTGAACTCGCTACCTCCTCAAAAACTACACCTTCCCCGCCACACTATTCCCAATAGCATCCGCTTCATTTTCTAGTTTTGGACTATCGTTCACCGGTAATCCATTTATAGAAGTAGTAGGCTGCACCCGGCCTTCGCGTTGCTGAACTACATGCGCCAGTTCGTGACCGAGCAGGGCTTTGCCGCTATTACTGCTGGTATCAAATTTACCTTGTGCAAAATGAATATCGTTGCCCTGAGTGTAGGCCAATGCACCCACACTGCTGGCTTTGCTGCCCTCGTGTATGTTTACGTTTGAAAAATCGGCACCCATGGCTTCGCCCATTTTGCCGATTACTTCGCGGCTTTCGTCTTTTAATTGAGCCGGACCAGCCATTTTAGGTTGTGCTGATTTGCCCTTCTTTTTATCTGCAAACTGTACAGATTTTTGCTGGGCAGCCCCCATTTTCTTTCTTTCGTCTTTTAACTGAATACTTCCCGGAGCCGCCAGCGATTGTGATTTGCTGCTGCTCTGATGCGCTGCCGAACGGGTAGTGTGCTGACCGGGTGCTGAATTTTGCTGTTTCATGGTGCTATGCAGTTTGAAGGGGCAGTATCCATATATGTTATTCAATCATAAACTTACATTAAATCTGCTTACCTGCAATTTAAATAGCACAGGTATTACTACGTGTTTTATCAACAGACGCTCAGATATTGATTGCCGGGCGGGTGTATTCTTTATTTTTAGCGGACGGCAAAACGAACAGCAGAAACTAACTGTGCTTATGTTCGTAATTGCTGATGGTGAAACAATAGCATAAAATACACAGTTGTAGTTTGTAGCAGTGCCCGGCATGGACAAAAAGAAACTTATTAAATGGATTACCGGAGTGCTGGCTAATTTGGCCGCATTAGCCGCCATTTATCTGAATGTGCAGCCTGCGCCTGATCCCGAAAAAGTAAAAGCAGACAGCGTAGCCGCTGCACAAGCTTCGACACTGAGTTTCAGCGATGCTCCTGATCCGAAACAAACCGCAGGCCTTCTTTCGCGCGTGGCTGCCGGTGTGCAGAACGATCTGCTGGCCGAAGAACAACGCCGCGCTGCGCGTGAACGAACATTTCTGCGTTCCGATACACTCATGAACCTGCGCAAGCAACCCCTGCACACCGCGCAGCAACAATGGTTCGAGGAACTAGCCGAAGATCGTCGCCTGCAGATTGAAACGGCTAATCTCAAAAAACAGAAAACCGGAACTCCGCCCGAAAAAGCTGCACTGTCTCCGGCCGACTGGGACACCCTCAACCGCATTACCAACAACGGCCGGCTCTGGGGAAGCTATACGCTGCGCCCCGAGGTTCAGGTTTATGGCTGGCATCCTTACTGGATGGGCACAGCCTATAAATCCTACAACTTCAGCCTGCTTTCGACTTTGGCCTGGTACGGCGCTGAAATTGATTCAGAAACCGGCGATATTACCACAACGCACGGCTGGGAAACCACATCGTTGTTCAGCTTTATTGGCGATGAACAACCTACTGCTGTTGAGCTTACCGTTGTAAATCCGGGCAGCGACAACAACATCAACTTTCTGTCTGATTCCATCTCGCACGAAAATTTAGTTTATCAGCTTTCCGAATTGCTGCTCAAACGCGGCAACGGGGTGTGCATCGACTTTCAAGGCATTCCAACTTCGCAGCGCGATAACTTTACGAAGTTTATTACACTTCTGCACACTGCGCTCAACGATTCGGTGATGAAACTCAGCGGCGATTTTTCGATTTCCGTAGTGCTTCCTGCCAACGATTACACCTTAGCCTACGACATCAAAAAGCTGGCACCTTTAGTTACGCGCTTCGTAGTTACGTGTTACGATTACTACGGCTCGTTCAGCAACACAGCTGGCCCGCCCGCACCGCTGCACAGTGGTTTGCGCTGGCGTGCGCCTAACATTGAGCGCAGCATTGATGATTGGCTGGCTGCCGGTATTCCGCCTGCGCAGTTGATTGCCGCGCTTCCGCATTACGGAGTAACGTGGCAAACAGTAACACCGCAAGCCAAATCGCCGGAGATCGAATTTTTCGGCTATCCGCTTTACCGCGATCTGCGCGAACGCTTTGCCGTGCAGCCCATGCAGTACGACACTACCAGTGCAAGTGTGGTGTATGCGCCGCCTGCTACATTGCCCCGGCAGTATTGGTTCGACAATACCCAAACACTGAACGAAAAATACCGCTACATACTGTTGCACCGCAAACTCGGCGGCATCGGAATTTGGGCATTAGGCTACGACAATGGCTATCCCGATCTCTGGCGTTTAGTGCTCAACAATTGTACACGCAACCGGATCGGGCAGCAGGATACCAATTATGTAACCAGTTTTCCGCTGCCCCTGCAAGACACCACACGCCTCATGCCCGACAGCGAGTGGGGCATAGTAGCCGGCAACGGACAATACCTGATTTTCGACAACCCGTATGCCGTGCTTTGCATTGTACTCGGCTTGTTTGCATTATTGCTGCTGGCGCAGGTGATACTCGATCAGCATCCGTGGAATGAACTGTTCAGCCGCCGTGTGCTGCTGTATGTACTTGTATCGTTTGCAGGAACAATGGGCTTGCTGCTTATCGGTTTGGCTTTATGGACACGCCTGCCGCACAGCGAGATTTATTTACTCATCGGTGCTATTATTTGTGGGTATCTCTTATTCCGCTTAACGCAACGTATTTCGGGGAAGAAAGAGAAGTTGCCTTGAGTTTATTTGAAATTAAACACTCATTTCATGAAAACAGATACTACTTCAAAAAAAATAAGCAGTACTGTTTCGGCTGCCGCAGCACACACATTAACACAAAGACCGCGAACAGGAATTCAGCGGACTGCAGTTCTTTACAGTATTGCAGCTCCTGTTTCTGAATCCGTTGCTCAGCAGCAAGCCGCACAATTTGCAATAACATCAAATGTTAATTATGCAAAACCTGTTGATCAGTCTGATCAAGATAAAATGACTGATGTTATTCGTTATCTTGATGCATCCTTAGCCGGTATAAATAATACGATTAACGATATTGCTATTACTGTAAAAGACATGGGGGCAATGGATCCGGCCCGCACATCACTCACTAATCAAGGAACACAAATAAGTATAGATCTCGGAATAGCTTTTTTGAAAATATCATCGGTTGGGGATATTACCGGAATGCTGGCACATGAAATCGGGGTGCATACGCTGGCAGATGCTCAAATGGGTTGGGGCGAGAAGAGTGAAGAAGAACAGTATCAGAAAAATCAGTTTCAGGTAAAAGTAGGTTTACATACCCATAAAATATCGCCCTGGGATGATCAGAAAAAATGGGGAGGGCGGCAACAAGATCATGTAAATGTAGTGCGCGATAAAGGAGAGCATAATCAACCTCCACGTCGTCATGTTCAGGGGCAACCACAGTTTGATGGAAAAGGAAAATCTCTGGCTGGCAGCCGGGCTTTTGATGTTGATTCTGTTAATAATCGGGCAGAGCAATATGCTGAAACGATGCTTCGGCTGGGCGATGCCATTGAAGCTGATAACACTATTCAGCAAGATGAAAAAGACAAGCGTTTGCACGACTTGCTGAATTCTTTTTTGTTTGATTATGCCCGTATGCTGGCTACCGATGATGTGGCTTGGCACGTTGCCGATAAAACACCGTTAGTAGCACAAGTATTTAATTGGTATAAAGATGTAATTATTGCAAGACATAGCGGAGCACATCAATGGTTACAGCGCGATACCATGTTACCAACAGCAAGTACATGGGGATTGCGTGCTTATCTGCTTGGTAAAATTGCACAAACTGCTGGCGCGAAAATACTTCGCAATTCGGTCTATAATGCCACGGGCAGCATACTTAATGCCGGAGGAAATTTGCTCAGTGGAATAGGAAATACCGTTGCCGATTATACACCCGATAGTGTGAAAGATTTAGCCGGATCAGTGGCTTGGGGTGGAGAGCAAGTGCTGCGCGGAGCTGATTATGTATATGGTGAACTTGAAAATTTAGTACTCCCCAATGTTGTTGCACCACTTGCCTGGGGCGCCGGTAAATTGGGACAGGGGGCGAGTTGGCTGGGAAGCTGGCTGCCTGGAAGAAAGCAGAAAACAAATTGATTTCTATACCCGAACTAAATGTGTGAATCTAAATTACCGGATGAAATTTATTTTCCATTCAAATTATTATCTTTGTCGCATACTAAGTTAATAACCCTGTATCATGATTTTGCTTTTTACTTCGCGCAGCGCCACCTCAGCGCTGATTAACACCCGTCTTTTTCCGCCGGGACTGCTGCACAAGCAGTAATCTTCCGGATACTTTGATTTTGCTGTAAACAGCTTTTGAACACCGTCAATACTGTCAGGTGCGGTTACTGCTTTTTTTGATTTTTCTGAAACAACCGGAAAACTCCGGCCATTGTTCATTTCAAAAAAAGTAACCTCATGCGTTATTCAAAAATTTGTTCGTTTTATCACGAACAGCTATCGCCTGCACAACTGCGCGGGCACAATGCTTCATTAACACCCCGCAAACCCAAAATGCTCATGGCTTATCTGCGCCGCATGCAGCTCGACCGGCATTTTGAACTGAAGCAAAATTTTAAGCCATTTACGCGCGAAGCATTTTACATCGCGCATACACGCAGTTATGTAGATGGATTTTTTTCCGGCGAAAAAAAACACACCCGAGGCAGCAACCTGCAATGGTCGCCCGATTTTTTAAAGAGTGTGCAATACACCAATGCCGCACTCTACGAAGCTGTGAAATGGGCTGTGCAACACCCGCAGCAAATTACCTTTGCACCGGTTGGAGGCTTTCATCACGCACAGCCTGCACAAGGCCTTGGCTATTGCACATTTTCCGGTCAGGTAATTACAGCCGTAAAACTGTTCCGCGAAAGCGGCCTGCGCGGCGCATTTGTTGATCTCGACGGCCATTTCGGAAACAGCATCGAAGACAGTCGCAGCTTTGTGCCCGATCTCAACCGCGCCATTCATCCCGAGTTCGGTAACATCAATCCGCAAGGCAAACACAGCCAGTGGATCAACGATTTCAGGCGGCAACTCGGATTGCTGCGCGATGCCATTCAGCACAACGAAGTAGATTACATTGTATTCTGCCACGGTGCCGACAGTCACGAACACGACGACACCCGCGGCCAGTGTACAACAGCAGAATGGCTAGAATGCGCACAAATTTTCTACGACTTCATAGCGCGCATTGATCGCAAGCGCAATACACCTATGCCGCTTGCACTGTGCCTGTTTGGCGGCTACCGGAAAGATGATTTCGATTCGGTGCTGTCGCTGCACACGGCTGATCTGGTGTGCTGTTTGAACACGCTGTGCGGACAGGAAATTGTGTTTGAAGCGAAGGTGAAGAAGCAGGAGTTTCGGCGGTGATTTCGACAAGCTCAATCACCGGGGTCATCACCGAATACCCCCGGTGATTTCGACAAGCTCAATCACCGGGGGCCTCACCGAATACCGGTGATTTCGACAAGCTCAATCACCGGGGTCATCACCGAATACCGGTGATTGAGCCTGTCGAAATCACCGGGAACTCATTCACCCTCTTCGCCAGTGTCATCCTGCTCGCCGCTATCAACGATAGCAACTGTTTCTTCAGCAACAAGTTTATTGAATTTGTTTTCACTTTCTTCATTCCAGAAGATGAGCCGGTCTTTGCGAAGAAGTTTCAGAATGGGAATGTATTCTTTTTTCGTTTCGGGAGAAATCCAAATGATGAGCATGCCCGAGGAACGGGTAAGTGTAGTGTAAATAAATTCACGGATTTCTCCGTCATAAAGCAACGGAATGCGTGTGGACCAAACTGTGCATTGTTTTTCGAGGCCTTTGTATTTTAGGATTGAGTTAGTTTCAATCTTCAATGAAGGCGAAAAATGATTCGCTAACTTTTCATTAATCCATTCCAGATCTTTTTCTAAAACAGTTATTTTATTTCCAGCATAGGTTTCATAATTTGTTATTATTGAATCAATCATCTGTGCTGCATTCTCAATTGTATTTGTGAATACAATTATCGGCCTTGCTCCAGGCGGTGCATTTTTCACCGGAATCAGTTGATTATGCACTGGTTCATCATCTTCTTTCTTTTCGGTATGAGGTGATAAGGGCATTAAACACTCGGCAATCCTAAGAGGTAGCCTGTATGAACCTTTCAGGTTATGTGTAACCCGCCTTTTCATATTTTCTATTAGACGTGGGATAGAGCGAAGAGCTACGCGTCTATTGATTTGCAGCGCCTGATTGATATCGCCCGCCCAAAGAAGCTGGTTCGGGTCTTGCACCAAATGAAAGAAGATTTCATGATCGGCGTTTGTGCAATCTTGAAATTCGTCAATAAAAATATGAGTAAATAATTTGTTGCATTTACCAGCTTTTAATTGTCTGAGAAATTCCCAACGTAACAACAGATATGTGCTCTTGTTTTGTAATTGTAGGAGATAAAGATATTGTACATAAACTGCCCAGATTAATGACCGGTTAGTTCTATATTTACGTAGTTGATAAGGTCTTGCATTTCGTACTACTTCCTGATAAGCATTTTCATTCCGTATATCTTTCGCATAGATCACTCTATGTAACTCTTCGATAAAGAAATCAGAGTTCATGAATTCTGGAATTTGGTTACTTCCCAGTTGCTTTTGTTTAATTATAATTTTAATCGCTTCGTCCCATAATGCTCTGTTTCTATAATCTTTTTCATGATTAATATATTTGAACTGAGTATTTATACCTCCAATACGGCTTCGCAATACATCAAAGTGAAGGATGTATATTTTATGTGATTGCTGCATGTCATTTGGAATATTCCCCGGATAATATTCACTGATAAACGCATTGACCCCATTTTCGATGCAAGTTTTAGTAAGCAATTCCGATATAGTAGCAA
Source organism: Bacteroidota bacterium (assembly GCA_046335555.1). GTDB lineage: Bacteria > Bacteroidota > Bacteroidia > Palsa-965 > Palsa-965. The sequence continues at coordinate 14,214 of JBKDHA010000208.1, read as the reverse complement.
TCAGATCTATATTGAATGTAGTTAGTAATATTTTAAATTCCGAGTCCGGATTATCTTTTAGCAATTGCACAATCCTTCGAATCAGTACCAATGTTTTCCCGCAGCCTGCAGGCCCGGTAATAATGGTGGGCGAATCATCGGGAGTTGCTGCTTTTTGCTGATCGGGCGAAAAACGAACTTTAGTTTTATTGCCTGCCGGAAGCTGATAAATGGCTATTTCATTTTTTTCATCCTGCGGTACTTCAGTTTCGAGTTCAAGTATTGTTTGTGCCGGGCGGATAAACATCACATCCATAGCTTCCAACTGCCATTGCGCACCATACCTGAGCGATCTGGCATGAAGAGAACCTGAATTGCCGATATATTTTTCGTAAAGTTCCTGCCTGACTGAATTTGTAGCTTCAAGTGATCCATCAAAAAAAGCATATTTCCTGCCGCTAACTTGAACTGTGTATTTTTGATCGATTTTTGGTTTGAGTAGTTTAAAAAGTTCTGCCTTTTGCTGCGGATTTACCACAACAGTTACAGCAGGTTTGAACTTATCCAGTATTTCAGTAAAATTAACGCAAGCTGCATCAAAACGTTCTGGCTCTTCCTTTACATCTGTAATATCAAATAAGTAACTGGCAAAAATCCATGAAGTACCGCTGCTTTGCAGGGCAGCATCGTGCCAGGTGTTGGTGCAATATTCAACGGTAAGATTATTTGGAAATTTACTATTGAACGCTGGCCAGAGAAACTTTTCCAGATAATCAAGCATCAGCGAACTGCTGTCGATATTTACAATTCTGATGTTAGGTAAATGAATTCTAAACTTATGTAAAGTCGAAGTCCAGATGCCCAGAGCAATTTGCAAAGCCCCCGTACCAGCACCCAGATCAAAAATGGTCAGCTCTTTTTCGGGAAGTTCGGTAAGCAGTTGTTGAAGAATACTCAGCAACGTATTTATTCTGCGACCCTGATACCAGAGTGAATAAACCAGAGGTGTTGTGATGCGATCATAACAAAGATCCTGTCCTTCACTCAATAAATAAGATTCTTCCTGCGCTTTTTGCAGATGATAGGCGAAATTGCTGAGTTTTTCGCTGCGGCTTTGACTAAATTTCTTTGCTGCTTCTGCAATGCAGTAATCTACTTCGGCCTGTCTTGCTTTAATCTGTTGGGCTGCTTCAGCTAAAATACTCGGGGTTAAAGCCATCTTTTCCTACTCCGGTTTGGGGTAATACATTATGTAATACCTCTAAAGTAGAAAAGTATTTTTTATCATCCCAATTTAATTCCTGTAATAGATCAGTAGCTTCTTTTTTTGTACCAGCTACAAATTTCCCTTTTTCTGAATGAAAGGGTTGTATGATAAATCGTTTAACACCTGTTGCTTTCAATTGTGTGGCAAATTGGTTGGCATCTTTCACCGGCAGCATAGGGGTTATGGTGATGCAACTCGGGATACCTGCCTTTTGTAATTGTGCAATTGCTTCCAAACGCTTCTGATTTGAAGGACAATAGGGCTCAAATACCTTACGAACCCGCTCATCATCAGTAGTGACCGTCATGTTCACCTGCACATCTTCAAACTGTAAAAGCAAATCAATATCTCTGACTATAAGCGGACTGCGGGTTTGAATAACAAGCTTGGGCTGATGAAAAAGCAATTCCTGAAGAAGTGAACGGGTAAGCTCCAGTTTACGCTCAATTGGCTGATAAGGATCTGTTACACTACTCAGATATATGGACTTGCCTGTCAGCAGTTTCTTGCGTTTCTTGATCAGCAGTGCTAAGGCATTTTCTTTTACTTCAAGCCACTTGCCCCAATTATCCATTTTGGGTTTGGAACGCGAGAAAAATGCTGCATAACAATATACACACCCAAACGTGCAGCCCGAATACGGATTCAAGCTGTAATCATAACCAGCAAGAAAGCCCTTGCCTTCGGTAAGAATAGAAGATGCTTTCTTGTATTCTATAGATGATAATCCCAGCTCCTGTGGCAACAACTCCTGTTTCATTCCATAAAGTTAATATCACCACAGCCATTCCCGACATCTGTTTTTCAACCAAAAATTCATGGATTTATCGACAATCAATACAGTAACAGCCCTCATGTTACGTATTTAATTATACACAATGAATACATAAATATATGCCGAAAGGCTATAATTTGCTTTAAATCAGTTTTTTAATTCATTGGTTACGATTGTATATGCTGTTTGTCTTTTTCCAATCCTGTTCTCCCTTTTTTCAGGTCAATTAATTAGCTTTACGAACCACCTGCACCTCATGAATTACAATGATTCGCACTATTCCGACATTCAGTGTTGCGTTTGCATCACTGCGGTCGCATGTTATGAAAAGGGTGACAGAGCAAATTAAGTTGAATGCGTTGACATATCCTGCCGATCAGTTTCGCGGATCGGCAAGGAAGTAAGTGATACTGATTTATGAGCCTTGATAACCCGATTTTAAACCGGCCTTATGATGAACCCGAACGTCATTACAGAACGCTGTCTGATGGCACGCTCGATTATTCTACTACACTCAAAGGCAGAAGACAATACGATCCTGCAGTAGGCACGCTGCCCCGGGCCGAAGGCGCACAGGGTTCACTCATCGACCAGCAGGCGTTCAGCGAGAATCTCGAAAACGAACTCATCAACCTCATCCGCCGTGAAGTAGGTGCGTGGAGAGCTTCGCGCTACGAAAGCGGCAAAGTAACTCGCGTTACCCGCGAGCTGCTGCTGTTCTGGTTTGCAAACGATGAACGCCCCGTAAATCTCAACCTCTTTTTCGCACAGCGCGAAGCCGTGGAAACCGCCGTCTGGCTCAATGAAGTAGCCCCAAACACCGGCCCCGGAAAAAGCATCCTCGCCCGGCTGGCACAGGCCAATACCGTAAGCAGCGACAGACCCGAATTCAATCTCCCGCGCATTGCATTCAAAATGGCCACAGGAACCGGTAAAACGGTTGTTATGGCTATGCTGGTGCTCTATCATTTCTTCAACCGCCGCGAATACCGCAACGATACCCGCTTTGCCGATTACTTCCTGCTCGTGGCTCCCGGAATTACCATACGCGACCGCCTCGGCGTGCTCTATGTAGATACCGAAACATCAAGCTTCAACGATATACGCGACTATTACCGCGAACGCGGACTCGTGCCACGCCACCTCGAACGCGAACTGCCCAACCTCAACGCAAAACTCGTCATTACAAACTACCACGCATTCGAGTTGCGCGCCATACAGGGAAACAAACGCAGTCCGTTCGACGGCAAGCTGGGCAGCGACGGTAAAAAGCAGGAAGCCCGCGAAGATGCCTCGCTCATGATTCGCCGCGTGCTGGGCAAATTTCGCCGCGAAAGCCGCCTGCTCATCCTCAACGACGAAGCACACCACTGCTACCTGCCCGGCCCCGGAAAAGGAAAAACCGAGGCCCGCGATGAAAACGAACGAGCTGCCGTGTGGATTACCGGTATCGCCGAAATCAGCAAACGTTTCCGCGTACAGCAGGTGTACGACCTCAGCGCAACTCCTTATTACCTCAATGGATCAGGCTACGAACCCTATTCGCTCTTTCCCTGGGTAACCACCGACTTTGGCCTCATCGAAGCCATTGAATCGGGTCTGGTTAAAATTCCGTTCCTGCCCGAGTCCGATACCACACAGGCCATTGACGGTGCCGTGCTGCGCAACCTCTACGACAATGTGCGCGACGAACTTCCCAAAAAAGGTAAATCGAAAGAGAAATTCTTTGGCGATCCGCAACTTCCGGCGCTGGTAAAAAATGCGCTCAGCCAGTTTACCGATCACTATGCCCGCGAGTTCAAGGCTTTTGGCGATATCTTCTCCAGCCCGCCCGTATTTATTGTGGTGTGCAACAATACAAACGTTTCTTCTGAAGTATATAAATACCTCGCCGGATACGATATTCTCGATGAAAACGGCGAAGCTGTAGATGCAAAACCCGGGCATTTTGACCTGTTTTCAAACTACGACAAAACTACCCGCAAACCGCTGCAGCGACCGCCCACACTGCTTATCGACTCGGCGGCGCTCGAAGAAGGCGATCAGGTGAACGACGAATTCAAAAAAATATTTGCTACCGAAATTGAAAAGTTTCGCATGGAATACCGCATCACTCATCCCGACCGCTCGGCCGATGAAATTACCGATGCCATGCTCCTGCGCGAAGTGCTGAACACCGTAGGCAAACCCGGCAAATTGGGCGCACACATCCGCTGCGTGGTGTCGGTAAATATGCTTACCGAAGGCTGGGATGCCAACACCGTTACACACATTATGGGCCTGCGCGCTTTTGGTTCGCAACTCCTGTGCGAGCAGGTCGCAGGACGTGCCCTGCGCCGCAAAAGCTACAACCTCGACAAAGACGGAAAGTTTCCGCCCGAATATGCCCACATTATCGGTGTGCCGTTTAATATGTTTAAAGGCGGAAAAACAGTGAGCGTGCCGCCCGAACCTTCTACCCGCATACGCGCACTGCCCGAACGCGAAAAGTTTGAAATTACCTTTCCCCGCTTAAACGGCTACCGCATCGAATCGGTAGAACCTGCCATACGCGCCGATTTTTCTAAAATTGAACCCTATGTGGTGGATGGGGCAAGATACCCCGCGGCTACCGTAATGGGAAGTGCGTTTCTGCCCTCGAAAGACGAACTCACACTCGAGCAATTGCGCGACACACGCGAGCAGGAAATTGTGTATGCCATTACCCGCTACATGATTAATCATTACTACACCGATGATGATCAGAACAAACAGTTTTACAAGTTTGCCGAACTTAAAAAAGTAGTTACCTACTGGCTGCGGCATAAAATAAAATGTGTGGGCGATGCCTTTCTCGCCATGCTGCTGTTTGAGAAACCGGGCGGCGTGTGCGACCATATCCACCAGGGTATTATGGAAGAACAGGGCAGGCACGACCGCATTCTTCCCGTATTTAATTATTACAACCGTTTTGGTTCTACCAAACACGTAAACGGCTCCACCACACGCGAAGTCTATAAAACAAAGAAAAGCCACGTTAACTACGTGGTGGCCGATACCGGACTTTGGGAACAGGTGGCCGCCAAAACACTCGACCAGATGGACGAAGTACTGGCCTATGTAAAAAATGCCTTCCTCGGCTTTTCCGTTCCCTACATAGAACAGGGACGCGACCGGCAGTATTTTCCCGATTACATTGTACGCATACGCATACCCGACGGACAAACCGTAAACCTGATTCTTGAAATTACCGGCTTTGCGCGCGAAAAGGAAATTAAACGCAGCTATGTAAACAACCGCTGGATACCCGCCGTAAATGCCATGCGCGGAAAGTATGGTTACGACTACTGGTGTTTCCTTGAAATAGACGGCGAAGATGAACTGGCCGACTGTAAAAATATCATCCGAACATTTATTCAGCAGCTTTCTGTTGCCCCGCTTCCCGAAACTGCACAAGCATAATACCCAAATGAAATCATACAAGCACAACGATAAACGCGCACATATTCCCAGCAAGGAAGAAGCCGGATACGAAGCCGCAAACCCCGTGGCCGGCGAAAAAACCGAGCTTCAGCTTCCGCTCAATCCGGTAACGCACCGCGGGCAGGATCCGGAACTCATGTGGCTCAACAAATACGGAAACGACAACCGCGAAGAATGGCTTAAACTCGATATCCGCTCGCTCTACAGGCACGAACATATTTCGCCCGAAGTAATTATGCAGCAGCTTTACCGCCTGCGCGAAGAACAATCGGCACAGCTTTCGCTCGATGCGATGTTTGGTAATGCATTGGATAAAAACGAAGAGGAAAAAGTAGGCGATTATTACAAACATTTAGACGGCTGGAGCAACCGCCTCATACAGGGCGACAGCCTCCGCGTAATGGGCAGCCTGCTTGAACGCGAGGGAATGGCCGGTAAGGTGCAAATGATTTATATGGATCCGCCTTACGGAATTAAGTACGGAAGTAACTGGCAGATTAAACTGAATAACCGCGATGTTAAAGATGGAGCCGATGAATCGCTAACCGGGGAGCCCGAACAAATTAAGGCGTTCCGCGATACCTGGGAATTAGGCATTCATTCCTACCTCACTTACCTGCGCGACAGGTTGCTGGTAGCGAAAGAATTACTTACTGAAAGCGGAAGTTGTTTTGTGCAGATTTCGGATGAGAATGTGCATCTGGTGAGGAACCTGATGGATGAGGTGTTTGGGAGCGAGAATTTTGTGAGTATGATTAGTTATTCTTCTACTAGTGGTCTTACTTCAAAATTCTTAAGTAGAAGTGGAGATTATATTTTATGGTATGGGAAAAGTTATAATAGCTTAAAATACAGACAGCTATATTACGATAAAGCATCTCCATTGGACGATAGTAATTCCAGATATGATCAAGTAGAATTAAGTGATGGTAGAAGAAGAGCTTTAACATTGGATGAAAAAAATGGTAAATCACCTATACCATTAAACTCTAAATTATTTTCTCTTGGAGCAATAGATAGCCAGGGCCCACCTAATTCACCTACTCCATTTGAATTTAATGGAAAAACTTTTTTCCCGCTTCTGGTCGACATTGGACACCGAATTATCCAGAAGGTATGAAAAGGTTGCTGGATAAAAATAGATTAGGTATTATGGGAAATAGAATAAGATATGTTAGATTTTTCGAAGATTTCCCATATGTGCCAATACATAATTTATGGCTAGATATCGGTGGTTCAGTCCAAAGCCGATCAGATGCTAAAGCTTATGTCGTGCAAACAGGAACATCGATAATCCAACGTTGCATTCTCATGTCCACCGACCCCGGCGATCTCGTGCTCGATCCCACCTGCGGCAGCGGCACTACGGCTTACGTGGCCGAGCAATGGGGCCGGCGCTGGATTACTACCGATACCAGCCGCATTGCGCTGAACATAGCCAAAACAAGGCTTATGACGGCTTCGTTTCCCTACTACAAACTTTACGACGAAGCCAACGGCGATTTGCGGCAGGGGTTCCGCTACAAAAAAGTGCCGCACATCACACTCAAGAGCTTGGCCAACGACGAGCCTGCCGAAGAAGAAACCCTGTACGACCAGCCCGAAGCCGATGGCAAGCGTATGCGTGTGGCCGGGCCGTTTACGGTAGAAACCCTGCAGGATTACAACCCGCTGGCTCCCGAAGAATTAGAAGCGGCACATTACCACGACGAAAATTTTGAAGAAAATATTTTCGAGCACCTGCGCACAGCGGGCATCAAAAACGGCATTAAAAACGAAAATGCGGTGTTTACCCGCATCGATAATTTAAACTCCGAACTCCTGCATGCCGCCGGCTATTACCACACTGCCGATGGCGAAAAAATGGCTTATTTGCACATTGGGCCCAAGTTTGGCTCGGTAAGCCGGCAAGCAGTCAACCAGGCCATACAGGAATGCCGCAAACGCGGCGACTCCGACTGGCTGGTCATTCTGGGCTTTGCCTTCGAAAGCGATATCCAGAACCAGAGCATTACCACCAGCCTCGGCAGTTTTGAAGTTACCAAAGTGCGTATGCACGACGATTTGCTGCAGGAAGGATTGAAGAAGAAAGACAAAAAGGCCGCCTCGTTTGTCACCATTGGTGAGGCCGATGTGGCGGTGAAGGAAATAAAGCAGAAAGGCAGCAAAGACAAACTGGTGGAAGTACACATCCAGGGCCTCGACATTTACGACCCGATCCGCGACGAAGTAAAGCCGCGCGACATACACGATATTGCCTACTGGATGATTGACGATGATTACGACGGCAGCAATTTTGTGGTGAAGCAGGTGTTTTTCTGCGGCGGCGACAAAAAGGAATTCGATAAATGGAAAAAAGGCCTCAGTGATCTCAGCGAAAGCCGCAGCCGTCGCCGTACCGAACTGCAAAACACCCTCAAAATTGAAATCGACGAGGAAGCCTTCGACCGGCTCTACGGCCACGTTTCGCATCCCATCGAATACCGCAAGGGCAAACGCATTGCGGTGCGTGTAATCAGTCAGTTTGGCGAGGAAAGCACGAAAGTGATTGCGCTGTAATTTTCACGATCAAACTACCAACAGTTAAAAGAGAGATTTCATTCCCCTGCACAACTCTTTTATGGAAAACGTACGCATTTACGAAGTAAAATCAACTGCAGCTTGGAATGCGGCAAAACTGCTTTCTCCCGAAGGAAAGTATTTTTACCTCACAAGCGATAAAGTAAGTTCGCTCAATGAGGGCGATGTTGTATTTGTGATAAATCAAACCGGCGGCTGGGGACTTTTTACGCGAATCAGAACAAAAAATATTCAGTCGCGTCATGAGCCTCAAACTAAGACATCGGTATTTAATTTCGATTACAATACGTATAAAATAGACGACCCCGAAAACAAGTATAAGGAGTTTGTTCAGCTCGAAATATATGAGCGGGTTAATTTGGCTGCTACAAATTGGAACTGGACAAAACCATTGGGGCGTTTTGAGGTATTTGATATTCGTAAAGAGGGAATAGAAAACGATGCTACGCGCAAGCCACGAGTGCATGACCTGTTGCAACTGTTTAAAACCGGAGAAGCTGCCGAGGTGCTGGATGAATGTGTGGCATTTCTGAATGGTGAAACAGTAACAATTACGGCAGACAGTTCAGACAAAGCAGTGTTGCAGAAATCGACAGATGGAAATGAGCAGGTTATGCAGCATAATAAATTGGATGAACAGGAAGCTCTTTTGTTGTCTTCATCTTTAGAAAGAGAGGTGGATCAACTAAACTTTTTTTCCGAAATAAAAATTGAACAGATTATTGCCTCGCCACAGATTGAGGAAATTGTTAAGGCCAGGCCATTCTGGTTTGAACTGGGGCGAAAAAAATTGCTGGAATTTATTGGGTTTGAGATAGAAAATGAGCAGATAGATCTTCTATTGGCCAATCTGAAAACACATACCGGCAGCTACGAGCAATTTCAGGATACTTTTAGGCCTGAAACACAGTCGCGTAAACTACTGGTGCTTATTGCCGAAATTGTTGCTTACTGCGATTACAATGCTTCGGGGAAGCGAAAATATAATTTGTATTCAGACTACAGGGTATTGGCTAAAGCCTCTGTTCGGCAGAATATATGGGCCGAAAACTTACTCAAATACAAACTCTATAATCATGATTTATCATTAATCAGTTCTTCCGTTATCCGCAATGCGTTAAGCTATCTGCTTAAACCGGAAAAAGGAATGACCATGCTCAGTGAAGCGCATCGTAGTCTTGTAGCCGAAAATTTATTAAAGCGTCCTTACCAACCCGCCGAGTTTGTGAGTCAACTGGTTGAATTCTTTACTAAGGCCAGAATTACTCCGGTTAATCCTGAAAACCTTACGCAGATTATTTCGCGTATTCTGTATCATCCGGATGTTAAACCTGTTTGGTTTGAACAGATTGAAGGTTTGGTGGCGTGTGAAAGTGGCAACTGGATAGAACGGGTTTACCGCGAAGCTGGGTCAAAAAGATCATTTATTTTCTGGTGGGACAAAATGCCTTCCGGTAAAGAAACGCTGAGTTTATTGCGTAATCAGATTAACCGCGACGGATATTTTTATGTTTATTTAGCCATCAATCAGGAGGTATATTGCCGGATAAGTGTAATTGACTTTGCCACCGAATCAGATTATTCGCATCAGAACTGGGAGCAAACTTATCATCCTTTATATTATCAATCTGCATTCTCTGCCTATAAGGAGCAGCGTTCGGGCAGAAAAAGCGGGTTAGCCAAAGCCCGAATTGTATTTCTGGCCAACGAACTGGGCTGGTTGAGTGGTAAGGTTCCGATGTCGTATTTTGTGTTTTTTAAAAACCACCAGCCGCCTACACAAAATAATCTTCAACCTTATTCTGAGTTGAATTATAATATTGAAATAGATGATTCCCCTGTATTTTCATCTTCTGAAAAAGACAGTAAAAGCGAGCAAGAAGTTATACCTGAAACTAATGTGTTAATTCCCGAAGAACTTCTTCCGCTAACCACCACCCTTGCGTTTGATCATCCGCTCCGCAAGCTGCTGATGGCCTGCCGTACAAAACCTTTTGTGCTGCTGGCCGGTATTTCCGGAACGGGAAAATCGCGGTTAGTGCGCGAACTGGCCTACAAAACCTGCGCACTGAAATCACTTCAGGATAAAAATGCACCCGGCAATTTTGCCTTGATACCGGTACGCCCCAACTGGCATGATTCTACTTCGCTGCTGGGCTACTCATCCCGTTTATCGGGAAAAGAATATGTGGTTACCGATTTTCTGCGGTTTCTCATCAAAGCCTGGAAAGAATCACGCATTCCTTTTTTTCTCTGCCTCGACGAAATGAACCTGGCTCCGGTAGAACACTACTTTGCCGAATTCCTGAGCCTGATCGAAACCCGCGATTTTCGCGATGGGAAAGTAATGGCAGATCCATTCCTTACTGCCGAAAAGTTAAAGGAACATCCCGACATTCTGCAAAAACTGAATGTACTGCCGGGTACGGAACTGTACAATGAATTTATGCATTCGGGTTTGGGATTTCCGCCCAATCTGGTGGTAATAGGTACAGTAAACATGGACGAAACCACGCATTCGTTCAGCCGCAAAGTACTTGACCGCGCCATGACAATTGAGTTGAACCAGGTTGATTTACTGTCGGGGCTTGACGCCGAATCATCGGCCTGGAGTTATCCTGACGAATATCTTTCACCGCAATTCGTGCTGGGGCATTATACAAGTGGCCGTCAGGTTTACAGCCTGTTTAAAGACAAAGCCGATGAATTGCTTGAGCGACTGGTGGCTGTAAATAAGGAGTTAGAAGGCACTCCTTTCAAAATTGCATACCGTGTGCGCGATGAATTGCTGATATACAGCTATTTCAATTCGCAACTCGAAAATACCAGCGATGAATGGCTTGATAAATGTTTTGACGAATTTATAGTGATGAAAGTATTGTCGCGCATTGAAGGCGATGACCGTAAGGCCGGAGATGTGCTGGATGGCTTAAAAAAAGAGATGACACGGTTAAACGGCATTGATTCATTGGCAAAGATTGCAGAAATGCAAAAGCGACTAAACGGCGGATATACTTCATATTGGGCATAATGGATCTGCTGCGGCTCGAACATACCGATTTTGTATTGCTCGTAAATTGCAGCCGCCCTGAAATGCATTTCAGACGTGCCCGTCAACGGCAGCCAGATCTTTTACATGCCACAGGGTATCAACTCCGAGGAGCTCAGGGATATGTATTATTGCCGGATACCAATAACTATTTGCAATTAAAGGAAAGCGGTTTGCATCCGGTTTTTTTTGAAAATAAGCAATACACATTCTGGATAGAGTTTAAGGCTCCGCAGGCGATAACCGATGCCTGTGTGAAAGATAGGCGTGCAGAAATAGAAGAGGCATTTACATGGCACAGGAAGTCGGGTGTTCTCTCCGGAACAATCAATTTCATGAATGATATAGGAAAGTCGGCACTTACTTTTTCCTACAAAAAACAAAATATTGAATATACCAGTGTATTTCATTTTGAGGTTTTTCCGATAAAACTCGACTATAAAAAGCATTACCGCGAACTGGTGTTTTCTATAAATAAACTTTACCCGAATCTGATCTATGATTTTTTGCGGAAAACATATTCTCAGTTCAGACCGGGTAACTCAGAAAACACAGATCTTATCTGGTGGCGCATTTTCAGCGGGTTGTATGAGGACTTTGTTAAGTCGGCATATTATATTCTTCAGCACCCGGGAAGAAAACTTCAGCAGGACAAACAAATGGTTAAAGCCGGCCGGCTCACTGAATTAACACCTTCGCTGGAAGAAGAACTGGCCGAAAATAAATGCTATCCCGATTACCTTTACCGTTCGCCGGCACATCATTATACGTTAGATATTCCCGAAAACAGGTTTGTAAAATATGCAGTTCAACAAACCGGACAACGCTTCAGTAAACTCTGTAAACTTATCCTTTCCAATTATTCGCGCCAGATTTCACCTTCTTTTCGTACCGAAATAGAAAGTAAGGAAAAGCAGATGCAGTCGTTGATGCATAACCCCGTATTACGCAATTTTGGTGAGTATAAAGGACTCCGACAGGAGTCGCTGGTGCTGCAACAGGCTACTGGTTACAGTACGCTTTATCGGATTTGGCATGTATTGCGGGCAGGTTCAGAATTATTTGACGGCATTCAACAGATTGAGTTTAAAAGCATCGACAACCTTTACCAGATCTGGTGCTTTCTCGAAATGAGCAGTATAATTACCCGCATACTCCAAACCGGGCCGGAGGTTGCCGAACTGGCTAAATTCAGTAACCATAATTTTGTAGTTGGCTTTGAAACCGGTAAAGCATCAAAAATATCCTGGACATGCGCCAACGGCGATCGGGTAATTTTGTATCACGATATTCAGTTCGGGCGCAATGCCAGCGAAAAAATAAGGAGCTATACCATAGCCCAGCGCCCGGATATTGTTCTTCAGATTGTAAAAAACGACTTGCGTGAAGCTTATTCGCTCACGTATTTGTTCGATGCAAAATACAGGCTCCAGTCAGACGACAGCCCGGCAGGCAGCGACTCACCGCCCGATGATGCGATTAACCAGATGCACCGCTACCGGGATGCGATATTTTATTCAGACCACCGGCATAACCTTCCGCGCAAGGAAATTATTGGCGCATACGTACTTTTTCCGGGTAATTCTGATGCCGAAACGGCACAAAAATCGCATTGGTATATGTCGATAGAAAAGGTAAATGTGGGTGCGTTTCAGCTTTTGCCCGGAAGCGAAAACAGTGGAATATTGCTGCGCCGGTTTCTGGAGCAGATTTTGTTTTCGGGCTCTGAGGAAACATTGAAAAATCTCATTGCCCATAAAGGTGTTGATTACGAACCTGTAAATCCGGATATATTGGTTGGGGTAATAAAGCGAAGTAATCAGGCCCGCTATTTTGATACCGACTCAGAGCCTTTGTACCATACAGGCCCAGTTGATGAGCATTCAGTGGAAGAATGGCTTCGTTTTACTACGAATCTTCGTTTTTTTGCCCCGCGTTATAGCGGGTTAGGTATTAAGGCCTATTACGAAATTGCTGGCATTCAGATTAGCCGAAGATGTGATATATTTCCGCCCGGCCATATTCTTTACAATCAAGATGACACCTCTATAAGAATTGTATTGAAACTGCACAGAAAGCGATTCCTGAATAAGAATCAAACGTTTATCCCTTGCGAGAACAAGACTTATGGTTATACTACGTTTTCAGGAATCAGGAGTGTGGATGATTTAGGAATCAGGTTGAATTGGGATTTTTAAATTTTATAGTAGATTGTGTTTATCGGCAGATCTACTTTGGAGAAGTCCTCAGATTTTGAATTGTATTCCTTTATAACAAAGTTCATTTAGATTATTGGAAGCCGTTTGTGGCGCGTTTAGTAATATGTGTTATGCAGCGAAGAGAGTAGAGTTGACATAGTGAATTATTTACAAAATACTCGTTAAACTCTCATCTCACTCAATCAACCACTTACAAGCCCCCCACAATCGATTTTCCACACAACAGTTCACATAGGGCAAATACACATATTCATTTCTGCATCGCAAAAGCAGATTTCCACTTGTGGTACAGCCGCAAAAAATAGGACTTTCAGACTCTTGTTGGCGATACAGAGTTATTATATTCATTACACTGTCCTGCAAACTCAGTTTGCGTTTATATGAATTTTGAAAGATCATGTTTTCTGGCCCGGAATAATGAGCAGAAAATGGTATGCATTTGTAATAATTTTTATTACGTACACATAGAATGCGTTTCCGTTTTGAATGAAAACAGCCTCTTTCAAAATAAGCTATATATATTGTATCAGAACGGTAAGGTGCTTGAAGGGATAGGGTTTGTACTTTTTTCAGAGAGGTAAAAGGGTTAACCTTAATTACCGTATCTCTTGATGGCTTGAAATCTTTTGTAGTGTATTGTTCCCCAAATTCATTGGTAATTTGCAGGTGAACACTTTCTTTGTTGCTGATTTTCCATACAAAGGAAGTACTGTTTTCATAATATTCTTGGGTAGGCTTCAGCCGCGTATTTGCCTGATACAGTGCTACCGCATCGCTGGTGCAAAGTCCATCATCTAAATTTTGTAATGTATAACGGATAGTATAACTGTTTTCCTGCTGAGATGCAGGCGAATAACCGAGCTGGGTTAACGCGGTGAATGAG
>JBKDHA010000207.1:0-54550 GCA_046335555.1 Bacteroidota bacterium | reverse complement strand
GCGGCGTATGATGAAGCGCTGAATCACCTCAACAGCACCACTTCGCACGATGAAGCAGATGCGTTTGTGTCAATGCTTCAGCGCGAATACCGCTGGCAACCCGAATCGGAGCCGGCAGAAATGTTCCGTAACTTAGTGAATCGCCGATTCAGCTGATCCTTCATGGTGCCGCGCCTCTCGCTTTCTCTTTTATTTACATTGCTGCTGTTGGCAAAACTTGCCGCGCAGCAAAACGATATGCCTTCGCAGCTTCCGTATGCGCGCAGCATTATCGACACGCTGGCATCTCCTGCCATGCACGGCCGAGGCTATGTAAACAAAGGCGATAAAATTGCGGCAACCTGGATTGGTAATGAGTTTAAAAAACTCGGATTGCTCTCGTTCAATAAAAGCGGAAGCTACGAGCAACCGTTTTCATTCCCGGTAAATACTTTCCCCGGCCGCGTTGAAATGACTTTCTTCTGGAAAGACGGCCGCAAAGAAACCAGCGATCCCGGCGAACATTTTATTGTGCGCAGTGCATCACCATCGGTTAAAGGACATTTTCCGGTTGTGCGCTTCGACTCGGCAGTGGTGAGTACTGAAGCAAGTCTCAAAGCATTTCTTAGTCAGAACCTGAAGAAATCGTTTGTGATGGTGGATACAACCGGCGTGCGCGACAAGGCAAAACGCGACTTGCTGATTAACTATGTTCGTTTTCCGCGAAACGTTAAAGGCATTCTCGTTCCCGTGCAATTGAATGTAATGCACGAACATGAAAGCGAATCGTGTACAAAACTAAATCCCTGGGATTTTTCGCAAACACAATCGCTCATCCCGGTTATTGAAATTGAAGCGGCGTGGAAAACTGTTCATGAAATTGATGTTGCCATTGGTGCAAAATTTATTCGCAATTACACATCACAAAATGTACTCGGCTACATTCGCGGCAGCGTAAATCCTGATTCGTTTATTGTATTTACTGCGCATTACGATCACCTCGGGCGCATGGGTCAAAAAGTATATTTCCCCGGCGCTAACGACAATGCAAGCGGTGTAGCCATGCTGCTTTGTCTTGCGAAACATTATTCGCAGGCAGCCAACAAACCACGGTGCTCAATTGTGTTCATTGCATTTGGAGCCGAAGAAGTTGGACTTCTCGGTTCAGCCTGGTTCAACCGGCATCCTTTGTTTCCGATGAATGCCATTCGCTTTCTCGTAAACATGGATATTCTCGGCACCGGCGACGATGGCATTACCGTTGTAAATGCAACATTGTTTGATGAAGAATTTATGTTGCTGCAAAAACTAAATGCACAACGCAGTTTGCTTCCGCAAATCAAAGCCCGCGGCAAAGCTTCTATCAGCGATCACTTCTTTTTTACCGAGCGCGGTGTGCCCTGCTTTTACATCTACACACTTGGCGGCATAAAAGCCTATCACGACACCTGCGACCGGCGCGAGACACTTCCGCTTACAAAGTTTGATGAATTGTTTTTGCTGCTCACCGATTTTACTTCGGTACTGGATGCCGCTTGACCCCTGCGGGGAATGTAAAGTGATGAATGTTTTCCGGCTTCGCCGGAGTGATGAGTGTAAAGTGATGAGTGTAAAATGACTCAAAAACTATCGTGCTTTATTCGCTTCGCTCAGATGTTGAGTGTAAAACGACTAAAAAACTTTTTGTTCTTATTTCGCTTCGCTCAAGTGTTGAGTGTAAAATGATTTGAAATCACTCATTAATTATATTCCTTTCCTCTTTCCTTCGCTTCGCTCAGGAATCGTTTCTTAATCAGAAGAAACTTGTACTTGCCAGGAGAAAGAGCCGGAAACACTGCCGCCGTTCAATTTCTCATAGAGACTGAGATACTTGTCGTGTATTTCGTCTGACTGACGTTTTCCGTTTACTGTAAATTTCTTTTTGTCGAGATAAAAAGAATAATTTTTGTCGGATGAAATAATTCCGTCGGCGAGTAATTGTTTTACAAAATCGCGTTGAACAGCATCGTCGTTTTTACCACAAACGCATTGATCTGCCTCGTTTTCGCGATCATTGCCGAATGCTACGCTTGCGCCATCATTCGTATCATAGTCATATTCGTAAGCGTATTCACTATCACCTCCTTCAAGTGCATTAACTCCATTCTCATCAATGGTTACGACAGAACTTGCTGTTTCATCGCTTGCAGAAACCGTGATGCGGGCATTGGCCGGGGCGTTGATGGTAAATTCTCTGCGCGTTGTATCACCGTTGGGTGAAGGTTTTACCTGAACAGCAATTACCGGTGTATCTGCCGGCATTGGCATAATGCTCACGCTGTCTGTTATTGCAACCGAATTGGCTGCAGGCTGCGGAACCGGATTTTCGTCGGTGGTTGAAACGGCAATAAGTGCTGCAAGGCCCGATGCAGCTGCCGCTGTGATGATGGAAGTCATGTACAGTGGTGGTTTAAATGAATACCACGGCAATTTGCCCGGCGCACCAATATGCGGTGCATGCGGCAGAAGCTGTCCGGCGGCATGGAGACGGGCCCAGTGCTCCACTTCGCCAAACGGCACCTCCGATGGCAGCTCTTGCAAGCGGCCAAACAAATCGGTGATGCGTTCTTCGTTCATTGTATGTGGTTTATTTTGTTGATTATTAGTTGTGTTTACAGTAAAGAGGTGAGACGGAATGAATGCTCTTGCCGCAACTCTGGTACACCTTCATCCTGAAGCAATTTTCGCACACGCTGCCGGGCGCGACTCACGCGGGTTTTCACTGCCTCTACTCTGCACTGCTGCACATCGGCAATTTCCTGCATGGTAAAACCGGAAACTTCAAACATTAGCAGCGCTTCTTTTTCCTGAGCACCAAGCTGGTTGATGGCTTTGTGCAGGTAGTGCATATCCATTGCTGTTTCAGGATTTCCGGTTCGGCTTTCCATTCTGTGCAGCATCTTCTCATCGTAAGTTGCTGAGAATTTTTGCCGCCGCATCAGATCGCGCACCAAGTTATTGGCTACGCAAATCATCCAGTAAAGCAGTTTCTCTTTGTCTTTAATAGAATCATAACGCTGCAATGCAATCAGCACGGTTTCCTGCACCAAATCCTCCGGATCCAGTAATCCCCAGGCATGGCTCCGGCAATAGCGCGAAAAACGCTCATGCACTAATCCATAGCGGGAGAGAAACTCTCTGTTTATATCGCCTTGCGATTGATTCACGATTATAATGTCGGATAATTCGGGGAAAGGTGACATACACAACACTTTAATTTGTGTAAAGCGCTATTTGTCAGCTGTTTATTTTAAATCAAAGTGAGTCTTTCAAAGTACTTCTAAATCCACTTTCTGATTCTGACCGCTGCTGTTTGCGAATGATGTCTCCTAAAACACCAACGGCCGATAAAATTCATCCGCTAAAACAGTTTAGCGAACCAACGACCGACAAAAACCAACAAATTGCCGAAGTTTTTATTCTAAACTAAGTATGTCAACTCAGATCATGAAATAGCTGATTTTACTGGTGGCACAGTTATTGATGCATTAACAAAAGGTAGTATTTATTCACATATTTTACGTTCGGGCAAAAGCATTTAATACGTGCCCAATTTTTTATTGTTTCTTTTTTATCCCGAAACTTTTCCGCCATTCAACGGCGGAATTTTGATTTTCAGGCAATTGCGTGCTGATTAATTTTTTTTGCTGGGGTTGTGCGGGATGAACCTTCCGTTAAGTGCGAAACTCTGTACTCATTCCCGGCGTTGAATCAGTCAGTTCTTTGCTTCACACAAATCATTTAACCGGAAAGGAGAAAAGCTATGGGAATAAGCTACACACACACCCGGGCAAACTGGATCCGCAGCATTATCACACTTGCTATCCTGCTCACAGGAAGCTACAAGCTGCATGCTACACACGCACAGGGCGCTGATTTAACCTACACCTGCCTTGGCGGCAACCAGTATTTGCTTCGCCTTGCCTTCTACCGCGATTGCAGCGGTAATGCGGCACCCAATAATGTCACCATCGACATTGCTTCTGTCTCCTGCAACCAATCCCTCTCTGTCGTCCTCAACCCCATTGCAGGAACCGGACAGGATGTTACGCCTATCTGTCCAAACATGCTCACCGTTTGCAACGGTGGTCAAAATCCAGGCGTACAGGAATTCATCTATGAAGGCACGGTAACTATACCGATGGCTTGCTCAGATTGGATTTTCAGTTTTAATTTTTGTTGTCGCAACAATGCGATCAGTACGATCCAGAATCCTGGAGCGCAAAACATCTTTGTGCAGTCGCTGCTCAATAACCTGAACGCGCCCTGCAACAATTCGCCGACCTTCTCAAACAGGCCGATACCGTTTGTATGTCTCGGGCAAAGCTACTGTTTCAATCACGGAGCAACAGATCCCGACGGCGATTCATTAGTGTATGCGCTGATTCCGCCTGCAAACAGCAACAACACAACAGTAACGTATTTGCCGCCGTTTACAGCTACACAGCCTGTGGCATCTAATCCGGCCATGACATTTAACACCACCAATGGTGATATTTGCATGACTCCGTCGCAGTTACTGGTAACTGTAATGGCTGTGCGAGTTGAAGAATGGCGCAACGGAATTCTGATCGGCAGTGTGGTGCGTGATATTCAGCTACGCACAATTCCGTGTACCAACACACTGCCCTCGGTTACCGGCATCAACAACACAAACAGTTTCAATGTTAGTGTTTGTGCAGGCAATACACTTTCGTTTTTTGTAAACTCTGCTGATCCTGATTCAGGACAAAATGTAACGCTGACCTGGAACAACAGCATTCCGGGCGCAACATTCACACAATCTGCAGGCCCGCTGCCAACCGGTACATTTACATGGACACCCGGCCCGGCAAGCATCAGTAATGTGCCGTATTGCTTTACCATTACGGTAAGCGATGATAACTGTCCGTACTCCGGTTCTCAAACTTTTGCTTACTGCATTACAGTTACCGGCTTTGCCACTTCATCAACCAGTTCGCCGGCCAATTGCAACGCGTCAAACGGATCGGCAGCAGTACTGGCCAGCGGAGGACAACAGCCGTACACCTACGCATGGTCGCCCTCGGGCGGAAACAATGCTACTGCAACCGGGCTAACGCCGGGAACATACAGTTGCACAATTACAGACGGAAGCGGCTGCCAGATGGTTGAAGTAGTTACCGTTGCACAAGGCGCTGCACCCGGCAATTTAATCATGAGCAACACGAACATTGATTGCTTCGGAAACATCAACGGTTCTGCAACCGCCAACATGAACGGCGGACAACAGCCTTACACCTACGCATGGAGCAACGGCGGCAACACACCAACACTTAACAACCTGAGTGCAGGCACATACAGTGTAACCGTAACCACTGCCAACGGATGTGTATCAACCGGCACTGTAGTTATTTCACAACCTGCAGCAACACTATCGGCAACGTCAAGCATTTCTGCACCGCTGCTTTGCAACGGAAATACAAATGCAGCAGTACTCGCAACTGTAAGCGGCGGAACAACTCCTTACAATTATGTTTGGAACACAACACCTGCACAGCAAACAGCAAGTGCAACCAATCTTGGTGCAGGAAATTATTCGGTAAGTATTACTGATGCCAATGGCTGCACAACACAATCATCGGTTATCATCTCACAGCCGACTGCAATTACCGGACTTATCTCGGCAACAGCGGTATCGTGCAACGGCGGCAGCAACGGAGCTGCACAAGTTCTTGCATCAGGCGGAACTGGCACATACACCTACAGCTGGAACAGCATTCCTGTACAAAGCGGCCCGTCAGCAATAAACCTTGGCGCAGGAACTTACATTGTTACTATTACTGATGGAAATGGTTGTCAGGCATTAACCGTAGCCACCATTACACAACCCGCACCGCTTGCAGCAACCGTAAGCAGTGTGAGCAATGTAACCTGCAACGGCGGCAGCAACGGCACAGCAGCAATAAATGCAACCGGAGGCACAGGTCCATACAGCTATGCATGGAGCACTGTGCCGGTGCAAACATCACCTTTTGCAACTAACCTTGCTGCCGGTACACAAACTGTAAGCATTACTGATGCAAACGGTTGTGCTACTGTAACCACGGTTACTATTCTTGAGCCAACACCGGTAACCGTTGTAACAATGGGCAGCGATACGGTTTGTCCGTCGCAGCCTGCGCAAATTGCAGCACTCGGCAACGGCGGCAACGGGCCTTATACCTATAATTGGAATATGGCTCTTGGCAACGGCCCGCAATACACGGTGTATCCGACTCAGCCAACATCATACATCGTGCAGGCTGTTGATGCTTCGGGTTGTTTGAGTGCGCCTGATACAATTTTGTTGGATGTGTATCAGTTCTCACCGTCTAATTTGAGCATGAGTCCGGGCATGAATATTTGTGCCGGAGGTTCGGCAACGGTAAGCTGTGCAGTAACCGGCAACACCGGCCCAATTCTCTGGAACTGGAATGTGCCGGGGTGGAATACCGCCGGGCCTTACACGGTGCAGCCGCAAGCTACAACACTGTATGTAGTAACTGCAACCAATGTTTGCAATGTGGCTGTAAGTGCAAGCACTCAAATTGTGGTGAATCCGCTGCCTGTTGTACTGCTACAACCGCAAACCATAAACGGCTGCGATGAAGCCCGGCTTACTATTACCGATCAGAACAGTGCCAACAGCGGCTTCTTCTATGCCTGGAATTTTGGCGACAGCACAACGGGCACAGGCTCTCCGGTTTCGCATGACTACAATGCTTCGGGAACATACACGGTAAGTGTTATTGCTACCTCAACATTTGGCTGCCAGAACACAGCATCAACAGTAGTTTCGGTTACTGTTTATGTTTCGCCAACTGCATCGTTTGTTGCTTCATCAAACGAATTAACTACTCTGCAACCGATGGTAGTGTTTACAGATCTTTCGTCGGCAAACACGTTGGGCTGGTTCTGGAATTTCGGCGACAGCACTACATCAACAACACAATCGCCGATACACACTTACAGCGGACGAGGTACGTTTATGGTAATGCTTGTAGTAACCGGCGACGGCGGCTGCACAGATACAGCGTGGCAACCCATTGAGGTAGTTCCCGAACAAACGCTTTTTGTTCCCAATGCATTTACACCCAACGGCGACGGCAAGAACGATGAGTTTCAAGCAGTAGGTCTCGAAATCATTGCCTTTACAATGGACATTTACGACCGCTGGGGTAATCATCTCTTTACCAGCGACAGAATGGATATAGGCTGGGACGGCACAGCCCGCGAAGGCGGAGAAGTAGCCCAGCAGGATGTTTATGTGTATAAAATTGTAGCCACCGACTTTACCGGGCGTGTAGAAAAGTTAACCGGTCATGTAACGTTGCTGAAGTAAAGAGCCAGAAAACGGGATGAACCGTAAAAGTGAACCGCCCCGGGCAACAGTGTCCGGGGCGGTTTATTTTGCTTTCTGTTCTGTTCGTCAAGTATTTCTCCGGTTTATCAAGATGTGATATGCCTCGCCGCATGACGAGATTAGTTTTGGTTCAAAATTAATTGCTATGCGATATGTCTTGTATCTGATTTTATTTGGGGGAATTATCTCCCTGTCTGTATTGAATGGCTGCAAACGCGAGCCCGTGGAACCTACCGAAACGGTTGATCCGAATCTGGCGAGTTTCGAAAATATGAAGCAGCATATTTTCAAGCACAACTGCAGCACCTCGGGCTGTCACAGCGCAGCCCAAGCCACTAACCCACAGCACGGATTAGTGCTCGAAGGCGGCGATGTTTACGAACGTTTGGTGAATGTGGTTCCCCGCAATACACAGGCACTTGACAGCGGGTTAATATTGGTGAAGCCGGGTGTGCCTGACAGCAGTTTTCTGTATCACAAAGTAAACTGGAATGCCTACCCTCAATTTCACTTCGGAAACGAAATGCCGTTGGGAGCCAATCCGCTCACATCGGATGAAATAGAATTCATGCGGCAATGGATTGCTGCCGGAGCACCGCGCACCGGTGTTGTGGCCGATTACCGATTACTCCACGCACATTAATCATCAACCAATATGAAAAATTTTCTGCTGCTTGCCGGAGTCGCTCTGTTGCTTGCAAGCTCCTGCAAAAAAACGGTCGATTACGACCCGAACGATATTCCGGCTTGGAACGGGCTGGCTCCATTACCGGCCGACAGCGGTTATCAACTGCATATCGAACCGTTTCCGATTCCGGCCAATTTCGAGCGCGAAATTTTCATCCGCCGCGACCTGCACAACAGCGAAGAAATTTTCGTGAACCGGATTACAAGCAAATGCCGTTCGGGCACACATCATTTTGTACTCAGTACCCTTTATTCGGACGGGAATTTTCCGCTGCCCGAACCGGATGTGATGTACGATCAGAACAATTTCGACGGCACGTTCAATTTGTTATCGACGGTGAATCGTGATTTCATTCTCTACGAAGCACAGAGTTCGGAATACACACTTTCGTTACCACCGGGCTACGGTTTACGAATGCCGGCCGACATGAAGATTCTCTGCAATTCACACTACTTCAACCGCACCGATAATACCCGCTACGGCGAAGTGTACTGCAATCTTTACACCCTACCGCGCAATCAGGTTCAGCAGATTGTGGAAAACGGTGTGCTGGGCAACGAGTCGTTCAGCCTTCCGCCCAATGCCACCACCACCATTACCACCGAAGAGCTGTTTACGCGCCGCACGCAAATTGTGCTCATGACACCGCACTACCACAAACGCGGGCAGGAATTTAAAGTACAGATTGTGGGCGGCCCGCGCGATGGGGAAATCATTCTCACGAGCTACGATTATCAGCACCCGGAAGTGGGTTATTTCATAAACACTCCGCTCATACTCGAAGCCGGGCAGGGACTGCGCACCATTGTTACCTACCGTAATGAAACCGGCAACACGGTGAGTTATGGCGTAACCAGCGAAGACGAAATGAATTACCTGTTTTACTATTACTTCAATCCCTGAACGTGATGAAAAAAATATTATGTATGGCATTCCTTGCTTTTGCCAGTGCGGTAAATGCGCAGGATTCCGAAAAACAATTTTCAGGGAAATGGAGTTTCGAAGCCGGAATTTCCGAAACGCGAAACTTCAATCTTGTGAAAGTAATTGGTGTGGAGAATAAAGTGTTTAATGTGCTTCACCCCTATTTCTATGCTTCGGCCGACTACAATTTCAAAGTCAGACACAACAGGCGCACCTATGCGGGAATCGAAATCGGGTTTCACAAAAACACGCTAGTCGATGAAAGTTTTCAGTTCAATTTCACCATTGGCGGAAATTACCGGATTTTCAAAGGTTTTTATGGGGGCTGGGAAATTGGCCTGGGCATGCAACAGGCCAGGCGTGCTGATCTGGTTTACAAATACGACGGCGAAAAATGGGTGCCTATGACTTATCCCGGTAAGTTTATTTACACCCGGCAAATTCTTCGCCCGCAGGCTGAGCTGGGCTATCGCTTTACCAAACTTCCGCTGGATGTATTTGTAAACGGCAATGTGATTCTCATCCGCAACTGGTTCAGCCGCGATGTCCCGCTAGGTGCCAGTTTTTCAGTAGCCGGAATCGGAGTACGCTGGCATTTGTAAAAGGCTTTGCCGGTATATTTGCAGAAATGAGCCTAAGGCGCAACCAGAAATTTTACCTCATCAATACACTGTACTGGATTTTATTCGGTGTGTATCGTATTGTGCCCGGTTATCTGGCCGGAATGGATGAATTTTTTCCGTGGGATTATGTGTTGCTGATCTGCATTCTGGGTGTGGCAATCTCATCGGCGTATCGCGAAATACTGCGTTGGCGAAAGCACGACTATACGAATATCCGAAAGTCGATTCTGGTATGCTCAATCGGTTGTTTTCTGAGTCTTGCAATTTATCAGGTTGCTGTGATTATGGTTGATCCGGCCATTAAAACCGAACTGGAAGCAATAGCTTGGAAATCTAACGGCTCAATAATAGGGATCAATCTGGTGATTGTGATTGAGAATGTAGTGGAAGTGATTCCCTGGTTCCTCCTGTTTCATTTTTACAAATACATAGAGGCTCAGCACCTGCTTCGGAACAGACTGCTGGAGCAAGAAAAATTGGTGCAGCGGCTGCAGTATGAAAATATGGTGGCTAAGCTCAATCCGCACTTCATGTTCAACACGCTGAACACGATTCGTTGGTTGGTGAAAAACAACCACCCCAGTTCAAGCGGGGCACTGGATAAGCTGAGTAATATTTTACGCTACAACTTAACCGACAGCACGATCAGGCGCCGTTTCAACGACGAGATCAGTATTGTAAATCAATATCTGGAAATCGAAAAAATCAGGTTCGACGAGCGTTTGAATTATTCGATTGCGGCCGATGAACATGCGGGCAATCATTACATCATCCCTTTTGTACTGTTGAATACGGTTGAGAATGCCATTAAACATGGCATCACTAAAATAACCGGCGAGGGATTCATCGATATCCGCATCACTAAGGATAAAGAGCATATTCTCATCGTGGTGCAAAACACAGGAAAGCTCGAAGGTGTTGAAACCGGATTCGGGCTAAAAAGTATCAATGCGCTTTTGAAAAACGTAACGCCTGAAACCGGCTCTGTTACAATTGAAGAGCTTGAGGGCAAAGTGGTTCAGGTGATTATCAAACATCCCCAGTATGCTTCATAAACTCCGTGCACTCATTATCGACGATGAACGCCCGGCCCGGGAAGAAATGGCCGATCTCTTGCGCGCATTTACGGAAATCGAAATTGCGGGCATTGCCACTCAGGCCGATGAAGCCGAAAAAATGATTGCCGCATACCGCCCTGATGTGATTTTTCTCGACATAGAAATGCCGCCGCGCAACGGGTTCGAGCTTCTCAAACGGCTAAGTTATCTTCCGCATGTGGTTTTCTGCACGGCCTACGATCAGTTTGCCCTGCAGGCTTTCGAAGCCGATGCTGTCGATTATCTGCTGAAACCCGTGCAGAAGGATCGGCTCGAAAAGTGCATTACCCGGCTGCTGCAAAAGCAGCAGGAATCGGCCACCAGAGACCTGAGCAAAACCCGCATCCTGCTGCAATCGGGCACACAACATTACCTCACTGATTTGTCGGAAGTGTATTTGCTTGAATCCGACGGGAATTTCGTGTGCTACTACTTCCGCGATAAAAAGGTGCTCAAGTTCATCACACTCAAACGCCTCCAGGCCGAGCTTCCTGAACAGCACTTCCTCAAAATAAACCGCAGCCAGCTAGTAAACCGGAATCATATTCAAACCATTAAACGGAGTGGGCGCGGTTTAACTTTTGTAATGCAAAACGGAATGGAGATTCAGGCTTCGCGGGCATTTGCGGCGGAGTTTAAGCAGTGATGATGTAGCAAAATCGAAAACCAGCCCCGGACATCGGTTTTACGGTCGCGCCACTTTACCGTGCAATTACACGCTTGCTGTATCCGGCTTCACTTTACGCTTCAACACTAACGCACTAATCAAGGTAACCAACAAACCCATTGGCACTACTTCGGCATAGGTTATGAGCACTACGAAAACCGGATTCTTATACATTTCCTGATAGTTCTGCATATCGCGCTGAATAGCGGCTACATCTTGTCCGTTTCGGGCTGCATCGGCAATCATGTGTTCAGCGTACCGATCCATAAAATCGGGAACAAAGAAATAGTAACCGATTACCCACGTAACTACATAAAAAGTAGCTGCAATAAGCATTATGTAGAGCCCGACTTTAAATGCCTTGCCAAAACTGATTACGCCATCCAGCTCCTTATTGCGGTAATTTCTTACGCCGAAGAAAATGAGTGAGAAGGTAACTACCATAATGGTGTAACCCACCACCATGTTCCCTTCGAAGCTTGGATTGTTGCGCATCATTGTGACCAACACAATCATATTTGCGCAAAGAATGGCACCGGCAATTAACCCGTAAGTAAGAATAGTTTTTTTCATTCGTGTAATGTGTTTGATTTGGTGCAAAAATGTATGTCAGGCTCAAAAAACTGCTCATACTTTAGTACCAAAACGGGTATCAGCCGGGTACTATTTTTATCCTGCTTACACCGCTATGCAATGATTTTCAGTCGCTTGGCTTTTTCGGCGGCTTGTGTTCTGTTTTTCACATCGAGCTTAACAAACACATTTGAAACGTGTGTCTTTATAGTGCTTACCGAAAGAAAAAGTGTTGCTGCAATTTCGGCATTGCTTTGTCCTTTAACTAATAGTTCGAGCACTTCTGTTTCGCGCTGACTCAGACCTAATTTTATGAGTTCTTCCTCGTTGCGTTCTTCATTGTGAGCAACAATAATTTGTTTCTCCACAAAAACAGTTTGCACTTTGGTGCGTGTTAATTGTGTAGCCACCCAAATACCCAGCAGCGTAAAAAACACGGCGATCAGTCCCACATAAATTTCTGTGGAGTGGTCGATAATCATAAATTTCCATTGCATCCACTTGAGCAAAAACACAAGCAATGCAAGCGCCCCTCCGTAGAGCAGCGAATGGCGCACGAGTTGAGGAATAGCCTTCATGCAGTTAACTCATAAAAAGCGGAAATTACAAAAGAGGCACCAATTTACCGGCAATAATCTTGCAAATGCAATCAGTAAATCACCAGTCGAAGGCGGCTTGCGGTTTCATTAGTTTTCACCTCAACCACATACATGCCGGCCGTTAATTCTGAAGGCAAACGCAGCAAACCATCATTCGTAACTGCCGAGGCAACAAGCTGTCCGCTGCTGTTGTAAAAAAGCACTTCGGCATACATTGCTCTACTGAGGCTTACCACGCGCCCCGCAGCAGCCGGGTTCGGATACATACTGAGCGAAGCTGCTGCATTGTACTCGGCGGTTCCTGTGGGATTTTCATCAATCTTCACCAAACCGCCGATGCGTGTGCCGGCCCAAGTAATGGCATTGTTTTCTTTGGCCACACACTGCACATATTCATCTGGCATTGGCGAAGTGGCGGTGTCCCAAATTGTCCATGTACCGGGTGGTGTAAAACGTACTACACCGCGCTGCATGGTTGCACAATACTTCCGGTCGAGCGAGTCGATAGCCAAATCGGTTAAGGCGTTGCTGCCGATGCCGGAATTGAGGGTGTTGAACCACGACCAGTAATTGAAGTTGTAGTTCAACATAAGCCCGGCTGCCGGAGAGGCATACCAGCGCGTCTGATTGTTGTCAAGCACTACACGCACAGCCGAATTATCGGGCAAGTTGTTGAGCGCTATCGAATACATTACCCAGCCGGTATCATTAATATCATAGAAGCCTCCGTTAATTGTAGAGATGTATTTATTATCGGTAGGTCCTACGGCAATTGCTGAAATATTATCGGAGAATAAAATAGAATTGCTGGTGTTCCACACTTGCCAAGTATTCCAATTGTAAAACGCAAGTCCCGAACTTGTGGCGAGCCATAAATAGCCAGAAGTATCAAATGCAATGCCTCGCACAAAATCGCTGGGGAGAATTGAGTTGGTGCTGTTCCAAACTTGCCAGCTTGTGCCGTTGAACCGTGCCAATCCGCCCTGAAATGTTCCGATCCAGATGGCATTGGTATCATCAACCACAATTGTACGCACACTGTTATCGGGCAATCCAGAATTTGTAGTGTTGTAAACTGTCCAGCTTGTGCCGTCAAATTTCACCAATCCGGCATCGGTTCCAATCCATTTAGTTTGCTGCTGATCTACTGCAAGTGCCCGGATGTTATCATCAGGCAAACCCGAATTGCCGGTGTTGTAAATTGTCCACGACTGGCCGAAAAGCAGGCTGCTCCTGCAGACCGTAGTCAGCAGGAGCAGCAAAAAAAACTTAGTGATTCGAGGCATATTAGTGAATTACCACTTTTTCAACGTATGCTTTTCCTTCGTAAACAACGCTGAGCATGTAAACACCTTTTGAAAGGTTAGCGAGATTTATTTCGCTCATTACCTTGCCTTGTGCGCCTTGCATGGTTTGGTTGTAAACTACACGGCCGGTAACATCAGTTACATAAACTGCTACATCGTTGCGACTGGCGGCGTTGAAACTAAGGTTAAACACGCCATTGTTCGGATTCGGTGCAATGCCGAGTGATGCACGGAAGCCTGGATCTTCGCCAAGACCTGTGCAGGCATCAACAACAACCGGAACGGCTGTCTGAACACTGGTGCAGGTTTCGTTGGTTGTAGCTACATGCCAGTCGTAGAAGTAATAGTAACGGGCAAGACCGGCTGATGAGTTGGTGATGCGCAGAACGCCCGGCAGATCGTAAGGATAGCTAACACCGCCATCATTACGGAAAAGACCGGGGTTGGTTCCGGTTGAAGCCAGACGGTAATTGTTGCCCGGTGTGAGCGGGAAGTTAAGTGTAACACGCTGCTCGCCGGCTACAAGTGCAACTGTTGCTGTCTGCAACATAGCACCGGTCGAATCCTGAAGCTGGATGGTAACGTTGCCGGCTGCATTGGCATACATTTTTACATCAATAAGCGTTCCGGCAGAATACACGTTGAAAATTTCATACTGTGCAGAAGTTACGTTAGAACCGCTGCCCATGTTCTTGTTGTAAGGAGTTGCAAATGCAGAGTCATTTTGCGAAAG
This sequence comes from Bacteroidota bacterium, assembly GCA_046335555.1. Lineage (GTDB taxonomy): Bacteria > Bacteroidota > Bacteroidia > Palsa-965 > Palsa-965. The sequence goes on along the minus strand of JBKDHA010000207.1, from coordinate 39,958 downwards.
AACTGACTCAACATAATAGGTTGTTGAGGCAGAAAGCGGATTGGTTACAAAGGTTGCACCTGTGCCTACAAAGTTTCCGCCCATATCATACCAGTTAAGCGTACCTGCACCTGAAGCAACAAGTGTTGCTGATGTATTTACGCAAACTGTATCACCAGCGGCTGCGGGCTGGTTTACAGTGGCTGATGAATACACATCAAAGATAGCTGTGCCTGTGCCGCAGTAGGTGGTAACCTGACAAGTGTAGTTGCCGGGCTGACTTACAGTAATACTTTGTGTTGTGGCTCCGTTGCTCCAGAGGAAAGCGGTTCCGGCAGAAGCGGTCAGGGTAATGTTTTCGTTCGGGCAGATAACCGGGTTACGGTCGGCAGCAATGGTAATGATCGGATTGCTGCTGAGTTGCTGTGTGAGGGTAACCGGAACTGCGGTGTAATTGTTAGTTTCGTCTTCTTCGCGGAAGTTGTTGTTAGGATCAACCTCTACAACAATCCAATAGTTACCATTGCAGGTTCCGGGAGGAATGTTGATCCACATTCCATCGAGGTGTTTACCGTAAACATCTGTCCAGCCCGAAGAAATTCCTTGCTCAACTTGTGAGCAGTTGTATTGTCCGCCGCCAAGTCCCCAGTTCGGGAAGTCGGCATTTACCATAATATTTCCGTTATTGAAAAGGGTATTGGTATCGCGACAGTGACCAATGTAAGAGCTTGAACCGCACTGGCCATAATCCATAAGGCAGAAACCCATTTTCTGACCTTGTCCTACAACGGGCCAATTTAAGGGATTCGGATCATTTGGATTTTCGATACGAAGCGTGAATACAACCCAAGCATCAACGTGATTGTGCCCGTGTGTAGGGTGATAGGTCATGGTTCCAGAAGGCTCTTCACTATAGGTCATCGTGTTTCCATTTTTATGGTAAACGCGCTGGAAAATGATTTGCTTTGGCGATGGGTTGCCATTAGGACACACAAACTGCTGTGTTGAGTTCGGGTCGTTGATGGAGAACGTATCTGTTCCGCAAATGAACCAGCGCTGGCCGAGCGAATCAACACCGCGGGCTGTGAGCGGGCCGTGACCAATGTTGGGAGTAGAACCGGTTACACGCAAACGTCCGGCATTCGGACCCTGATTGTAGGTCATGTCGGTTGAAGTTTGCGAATACTCGGTGTTGCCGCCATTACTTATGCCTTGCCAGGAAATGGTAATATCCGGCAGCAGATCACAGTTGGTTTGCTGTGCATTCTGACACTGGCAGGATGTTGCATTTGTAGTTGTACACTGCGCCGAAGCGGCGAATGAAGCAAATGCAAATGCGCTGAAGAGTACTAGTTTTTTCATTAGCGGGTTTTGAAACGTTGCTGTGTGTTGGGCTTTTTTTTAATTGAGGCTACGCAAGATAGTCATTCTCAGCAATCAAAAAAACACCCAATTCATTTCAAAAATTAATTTCCGTGGAAAATCTGGGACTAAAGCGGTTTCAATAATATTTCCTGCACTATTTGTAATAGATGCGTGAAATGGTGTAAATTGCTCTTAACCTTAAACCTATACCTATGCATAAACTCTTACTCATTCCTCTGCTTGCATTGGGGATAAACGCAGCAGCACAGCCCTGTGCTACCGGAGTTGCTACCGGCTCTGCCTCAAATATGTTTACCAATATCCGAAATGGAACCACCCCGGTTGCTGCCAGCAAAGACCTGAATTCGGTAGTATTTGTGCACCGTAACAATGCAGCTGCATTCGGCGGTTCATCGGGCAATCTGCGCTATGATTTTTCTGCCGATGGCGGAACAACGTGGACAAACGATCAGGGTGTACTTAATCCGCTGTTAACTCTTCCGGCTCGTTATCCGAACGCAGTTATCTACAATCCGGTTGGCAATACAACACCCTCAAACGGATATGTGGGCTACTTTGCTCCGGTAGTTAACGGTGCTCTCTGGGCAGGTTATGTAAATGGTGTGCGTCAGCTGAACGGCTCAGGAAACACCGAAGTATATAACCAGGCCGCCAGTACACAAACACTTATTCCGCATTCATTTGTTGAAGGCGCGCCGGGCGTTTTCTGGAGTATTGACGCTGTTTTTAACGGCACCAACGTTACCGGATTTCGCGTAATGAAAGGCCAGTGGGGCGGAAGTGATATTGCATGGAGCACCAACACAACGCTTACACCCAATTTTAATGTTGCCTTTAATGGCGCTCAACAAGTTGGCGACTATCACATTGCATTTGATCCGACCGGACAAATTGGGTGGATTTCTGTACTCACACATCTTACATCCGGACCAACCAATTATGCATTCTACCCCGTTTTCTGGCGCACTACAGACGGCGGCCAAACCTGGAGCGCCCCTGATCAGGTTGATCTGAATCAGTTCCCGTGCATCACCGGCAACATTATTTCACCCAACGTTGTAACGACAACTTTTGAATCAGCACTTACGGTTGATGCCAACGGAGAACCTCACCTGCTCGTAACTGCTGCAACAGGTAACAATGCTTATGCAGTTTTCTTTGGCCTGTGGCATCACATGTATGATATCACAAAAACATCAGGCTTGTGGAATGCTATCGACATCAGCAATGTACAGGCAGGACGCGGCACCTGGGGCACATCTCCCAACACTACAACTATGGATATGGCACCACAGGTAGCGCGAAGCAAGGACGGCACAAAGCTGTTCTTCGGTTGGGCTGATAACAGTGCATATACAGCAGGCGCAGCCAACCAAACACCTAATCTGTTTGTGCGAGCTTATAATATTACCACACGCAACTGGACAACCGTGCGTGATGTAACCGCATGCACACCCGCCCTGAACGGTGCAGCTTTTTACCCGAAGTTTGCCCGCGAAGTTTTGGAACCTGCTGCCGGACAATACAAAGTGGCTGCGGTAGTCGGTATTTTCACTGCTCTTGATCCGGCACTTGTGGCTAACTACCGTTTCCTCAACAACATTACATTCAGCAATTCCGATTTTAATGTTCCGCAGCCGGTTGCAGCTGTTAACATTGATCAGGGCAGCACATATATTAAATGTAATTCGGCAGTGGCTACACTTTCGGTTACCGGAGCGTTCAACAACCTGCTTTGGAGTAATGGCGCAACAACACTCAGCACTGCTGTAAATGCTTACGGAAACGTAACACTTGTAGCCCGCTCAGGATGCACAATCGGTGTCGATACGATTAACGTAATCGCTCTCACAGCCGACACCGCAGGCATTACCGATATTTGCGTGGGCAACTCTACTTTGCTTAGCGTGGTGGGTAATGCCGTTTCCTATACCTGGAATCCGGGTAACGTGGTTGGCTCTGCAATAAATGTGTCGCCGGCAGTTACAACTACCTATACGCTCACTTCAGCCGGCACTGCAGGCTGTACGGATAATCTGCCGATAACGGTTACAGTTGACACAGCCGTTGTGCGTATTCAACCCGCAAGCGCAACCATCTGTGCAGGCGATCAGCTTACACTTACTGCTTCGGGAACTGTGACTTACAGCTGGCAGCCTGTTAATGCAACAACACCATCTGTAACAGTTACACCAACATCCAACACAAGCTATATTGTTGATGGTGTAAGTGCGGGCGGCTGCGCAACAGCTGATACAGTTGCCGTTACTGTGAATGCACTTCCGGTTGTTATTCCCACCACTACGGTCGTTTTCCTCTGCCCTACAGATCTCCCAATTGTGTGCCCTGCAGCCAATGTCCCGGTAATAATTTCAGGCCCCGGAGTTATCAGCAATACGTTTGATCCGCAACTTGTAGGTCCTGGAACCCATATCGTTACCTATAGCTATACCGATCCGAATACTGGTTGCACAGGTATAGCAACTGTTACATTCATAGTTCGCACAGCACCTGCGCTCAGTGTTACTTCAACCTCATCGCTGGTTTGTGCAGGAAGCTCATCAACACTTACAGCAAACGGAGGCAATACTTACCTGTGGGCACCGGGCAACCAAACTACAGCTTCGGTAACTGTTACGCCTGCTGCAACTACAACCTATTTTGTAACTGCAACCGATACCAACAACTGCACAGCAACCGATAGCCTTGTGCTTACGGTTAATCCGCTTCCGGTGGTTACCGCAACTGCAACAGATACATTGGTATGTGCCGGCGATGCGGTTGTGCTTTCGGGCAGCGGCGCACTTACTTACAACTGGAATCCCGGCAACCTTGGCGGACAAAGCGTTGTAGTTAATCCGGCTACAACTACAACCTACACGGTAACCGGTTCTGATGTCAATAACTGTTCAGGACAAACACCAATCACCATTACGGTTGCTCCTTCGCCCAATGTGCTGTTTAATGCTCCGGCCGTGATGTGCGTAACCGACGGTCCCCGCACCATTACAGGCGGTTCACCGGCAGGCGGAAACTATTTTGGCCCTGCAGTGAGCGGTGGATTATTTACACCTTCTACAGCCGGCATTGGAACATTCTCCATTGGCTACAGTTTCACCAATTCGAGCGGTTGTTCGGATACAGCTTATGTGCTTTACACTGTAAATGCCTGCGTAGGTGTAACCGAAAATGATCTTTCAGCAATGCGAGTGTATCCGAATCCGTTCAGTACACAGCTTTTGGTTGAGGGTATTTCGTCCGGCACACATCTGGAGCTGAGTGATGCACTTGGTCGCCGCATTTTGTTTGTTCAGGCAACATCAGATCGCATGCTGATTGATACAGAAAGTTTACCTGCCGGTATGTATATGCTGCGCGTAACACGCGGCGATGCAGTTTCGGTACAGAAGATGGTGAAGGAATAAATGCACCAGCTTAAACAAAAAACTCCGGGAGATGAATTTCTCCCGGAGTTTTTTTATTTGTAACAGATCTCAATCGTTATCTTCTTCTCCCCCTGTTTGCAAAGCCGGAGAAACAACAGCAGCACTGCCATTAACTTCTGGATGTCTTATCATTCCGCCATAATAACCGGCACGGGCAACCATAGCAAAAGCAGCAAGCCCAATAACCAGTGTAAGTATTGACGAAATGCGGGCAAAGGCAGATTTCTTATAGGCAAGAAAAAACGAGAGCAGCGCAAAAACACCCATTATCATTTGAAGTATAAATGCCAGCTCGGCAGCTTCTTCGTGTTCGTGAATTACATCGTGCGAAATACCTGCAATTTTTTCAACCACTTCTTCCGCAGCTTCTCCGGTGAAATTGGCAATGGCTGCTCCAATCGCTGATATCATCAGTACAATGAACGCGATGTTCTTTGTTGGCTGCGATTTGTACATCATACCCCACACCAGCACCAATGCACCAATAAAAGAGCCGATAATAGGAAGATGTGTAATGATCAGATGGAGGTGTACTTGTTCCATAGTGGTTTGATTTTGACTTACAAGGTAAAAGAGTTTTTGTAAAGTAATTCTGTTGATAATCAGTTTTGCCGGCAACCGGGTATTTTCCCCGGTTTTCATGTACAGCAGCTTACTAAAGCAGTATCATATAAAATCTATTGATACATTAGCAATAACCTACACAATTAAAGTATGAGAACAGCTTCCGATAAACCCGAATCAAACATTTATGAAAAGTTTGATGAGGTACTTGATGCCGAAAAAAAATACCTGTGCGAAAACGATAATGAGCCGCTTTATGGTATTGCCTTTTCCGGAGGCGGCATTCGTTCGGCATCTTTCGGACTTGGTGTTATGCAGGCTTTGGTAAAAGGCCGAAAACTTGAGAAGCTGCATTATATGTCAACTGTTTCAGGTGGTGGTTATCTGGGTACGGCATTAACCTGGGCGCTGCATCAGGAAGGGGAAGCTGCTGGAACATCGCCCGAAATTTTTCCGCTTGGCGACAGAAAAGCACAGAGCGACAAAACCGAAAACCCGTCGCGCAATAAACGCCTCGATTATATACGCCTGCACAGCAACTACCTCACGCCAACCAACAGCCTTGGCTTGGTTTCATTCTTCAGCGTTGTTGTGCGAAGCATCTCAATGTCGCTGCTGGTGTATATGCTGCTGTTTGTCGGAATTATGGGAGTGCTGGTCAGTTGCGGAGCATTTGATACAACATTGTTTGCCAAACCGCTACGCATGCAACCTGATTCGTTTGGAGGAAAGGGCATTTTTGTTCCGCTCGCCATCATTTCGCTGATACTGTATATGTTGCTGAATATGTACTATTCGCTGTACACAAAGCTTGGCAGCAAGAAAAGCCCTGAAACAAAATACCTCTACTTCATCAGTATTCAAAAAGTAAACGGATGGCTCTGGAAAATGACATTTCTTTTTCTGCTGTTTGGCTTTATTCCATTTGTATATATCAATATAAATAAATACACAGAAGACGGGAACATGCTGCTGGCCGGCGGTTCAACTTCTTTCGGTATTTTAGTGAGTATCTGGCAATACTGGAAGGCTCAGAAACACGATAAAAGTTCGGGAGCACTGTCAGAAACACTTGTGTATCTCGGCGCATTTTCACTCATTTACGGATTAACACTTGTGGCTTATATATTGGGCACTAAAGGAATTCCGCTGGGTAAAACCATTGCCGATGGAAAACTGATTGCTTACTGGCCGTTTATTTTCTGCGGAAGTTTGTTTTTACTCTCTTTCATCTTCGGTGTAATTGTGAATCTCAACCTCATTGCCCCGAGCCGCATCTGGCGAAACCGCCTTATGGAAACTTTTATGCCCGAAAAACGAGCCGTTGACAATAACCATTGGGAACCGGCTGTTTCTGCCGATAAAACCTTGCTGGAAGATATGTGCAAAGGCAAAAACAAAAAGCCGTTTCACCTGATCAACACCAACATCATTCTCGCCAATTCAACGAAAGTAAAATTCCGCAGCAGAGGCGGCGATAATTTTGTGCTCTCGCCAATGTTTACCGGCAGCAGTGCCACCGGTTGGTGCAAAACGGACAAAACTCACGGGCATTTCAGCAGACGGGTTTCGCTGGCAACCGCCATGGCAACTTCGGCGGCAGCGGTGAACCCAAATGCCGGCGTTTCGGGAGAAGGAGCTACACGCAATACTATTGTCTCGTTGATGTTCATCATCCTCAACATAAGATTAGGTTTCTGGATGACGAACCCAACCAAAAAGCCGTGGAAAATGCCGCCCAACTTTTTTGTGCCCGGATTAAACGGACAATTGCTTGGCCGCGGACTCAAAGAAACGAATCGTAATATTCAGCTTTCAGACGGCGGCCATTTCGAAAATCTGGGCATCTATGAACTCATCCGCCGCGAGCTTTCAGTAATTATTGTTTCCGACGGCGGTGCAGATCCGCACTTCAATTTCGATGACCTTGCCAATGCTGCTGAAAAAGTGCGCGTTGACTTTGGTGCACAAATTGAATTTCTGAAAGAATACAACTTAGGTGATCTGCTCCCCGACAGTGCCGAAGATTCGCTTTTTGCGAAAAAATATGCTATTGCGCGTAATGGTTTTGCCGTGGCCGACATCAGCTATGCTTCCGGTAAAAAAGGCAAGCTGTATTACGTGAAACTGACAATGGTCGAAAACCTGCCCACCAATGTTTACAGCTACAAAGGCGTAAATGCCGATTTCCCGCACCAATCAACTGCCGATCAGTTTTTTGATGAAAAGCAGTTTGAAGCGTATCGCGAATTAGGTTATAAAATTGGCTGCGATCTGGTGAATGCAAAAAATGGCGAAACATCTTTGCTGGAGTTGTAAGCTATGCAGATTACTCACCAATAACTTTTTCAATTTGCCTTGCTCCGTGAACAACTGCAAGTACAATACAATTTTTGTTGTCTTGCAACCGATAAATGATTCTGTAATTGCCTGCCAAAATTTGTCTGAGCCACAAAACATTAGAGGCTGTTCAAATTTTGTTTTTGAGATTTGTTATGAGTTCATTTTTTCTCAGACAAGGCACATTTAGCAGGCGATATTAGGCAAATATCGACAAGAAATGTAACGCGGGATGAGGAAAAATGAGCCATAACAAAGCCGAATGATGAAATTTGAACAGCCTCTAAACTCAGGCACTATTTTCCCAGCTTCCGGAAAATCTACAAGCGTATCTATTGCTTCGTAGATCAATTGAACTTGATTAATCGCGTAGGTTTCGGAATCATTGGAAATAAATCCCGCAAGTGATTCTATGTCATCGTTTGCACGATGTGTAATAACTACTTCAGCCAACGTTTATTCATTTTTTTTGATTCCTCAATTGAATAAACTTTACCCTCCTCTGCTTGCTTTAACCCTTCTTCTACTTTATTTAGCAGAATAATTCTCTCAATAAGTTGTTCAGCCGAAAAACTTTCAGGCATCTCAGACACTATATCAATTACTTTTTCTTTCGTTAACATGTAATTATTTTTTATAAATATAAAAAATATGTCCCTTCGTTTAGCTTACTCCTTCGCAGCACCTTCAGCCAAAAGCTGCTGCACAAAAACACTGTTTTCAGCTACAAACCTGTCATAATCAATACCTGTTCCGGGGCCGCTGAAACCAGTGTGTACTTTGCGCACTTTTCCGGTACGGTCGATGTAGAGTGTTGTGGGAAATGCCATTACTTTATTCAAAAACGGAAGACTTGCCGATGCCTGATCTTTGCCGCTTAAGCCGGTGTTCAGAAAGAGATAATTTGCTCCGAGATTAGCTTTCATGCGGCGAATGTTTGGATTCGCTTTTGCCGTATCTGTGCTGCGTTCGTAACAGAGTGCAACAACTTCGAGTCCGCTGTTGCTGTATTTTTTATGCAGTGAAGCCAAATAGCGTGTTTCGTCCATGCAGTTGGGACACCACGAACCCATGAGCTGCACAATGACTACTTTCCCGTCGAACCGCGCATCGTGCAACGAAACTGCATTGCCTTTTAAATCGCGGAAGGTGAAGTCAACTTTTGTGGTATCGGTTACAAATGTGAGCTGTTCCGGATCGCGCAGCTTGTAGTTGTCATCGCGGTAAGCAGTCCACGGTTCGTTCCAGCTCATGCCCGACCAGAAGCGGCCGAGAATGGTGCCATCGGGCAATACTTTTGCGCGAAACAGAAATGCGTGTGCGCCATCAAAGCACGAAAGTGCAAACACATCGGCACGCACGAAATCGCCCTGCAGGTAGCGGTAGTCACCGGTTTCGGTAAGGAATGTGCCGATGATGCCGCGGGGCGTTGAGGTAAAAATTCCTGCTGCCGCGCTGCTGTCTTTTGTACCGGGCGAAAACGTACACGCCCAGCGTCCGTCAACCGTTACACCCCTGAAACCGGGCTTCTCAAGCGGAAACCGCACAGCGCCGTGAACAGCCCGGAAAGGCACATTCACCGGGTTTTTACCGTTGCGGTTTACCCAGATGCCGTGAAATGCTGTTGCACTGTCGCGTTTGCAGCGGAATCCCGAATCAAACACCGGCATGCGCCAGCTCACCGAATCGGCAGAAACAGTAAACTGCTCAGCAAAAATCCGCTCTTCGCCATTGGTAATGATCAATTGCGTTTGCACAGCCGGCACTACAGAAAATGTAAACGGAAGCTCCGTTGTATCATTCAGTTGCAGCACGCCGCGCCACATTCCGGGCTTAAGCAGTTCGGCCTGCTGCGCAGCAGACTCATTAGCAAACATAATTCCCGCTGCAAGCAGCAATAAACCTGATAATTTTCTGATTCCTGAAATCATAAGCAATGCTAAAATTAACGCGCAGAGGAAATTTTATACTATATACTTAGTTTCCGTGATTACGGTTGCTGTTTTTGGGGGGATATTATTAACAACAGCAAGATTTAGTCTGACGATATTATTTATAACACTACCAACTTCGATACGGCTCGATAATCTCCCACCGAAAATAGCATAACACCTTTCCCGGCGGCGGGTGGTCAGTTATGAATATATCCTCGGCAGGCAACCCATAACTGGTTCGCACATAACCATAAAGCCGAAAACGATTTCCCCCATAATACAATACATCTGGTATTTTTATGGAAGTGTTTGTGGCTTCTATATAATAACCGTGAGGCCCTTTTTGAGTTTTATCCACACGCTTGGTGTGTACTTGGTCAGAATCAGTAAGATGTTGCGGGCAATCGCAGGCGTAGGCCATGTAGGTTACTTCAACCGTATCAATTGGAAGACCAAGTTTAGAAATGTTAAATGTGCTGTCGAATGCTTTTGTTTTTACTTCCCGAACAGCTTCTTTTGATTGCTCAGAAAACGTACACGAGATGGCGAAAATGCTAATTGTTAAAAACCAAAGTAAAATTGCTTTTCCTGAAATCATAAGCAAAACTAAAATTAACGCGCAGAGGAGATTTTATTATGAATACTCCGTTTCAGTGATTCCGGTTGTTTTTTTTGGGGGGGGGATATATTAGCAACGGCTGCTATAGTAGCTCCTTTCTTACTTCCATCATGATGTGCTGCTTTACTTTTTCCCAAGTAAGATCTTTGTTTTTCAATAAAACAATTTCGTCGTTGTTATCTGCATCAGAAAAGTAGGTGAGGCTTCTTGCTAAACCAAATACATCCTGTGTTTTAAATTTTTCACTGAAAAGCTCAATAAGCCTCGGCAGCGAATATTGTTCCATCAGAAAAAATAAATCATAAAAATCCTTCTTCACCCCCCTGTTAGCGATTGCATTCAGTTTCATACCGGCAAGATCTTCTGGACTAAGCAGCCTTACCCCATCTTTAACTATTAGATCTCGAATAGGTGCTGCGGGGAAATAAACCAAATCGGTCTTTACAGAAGAAAAAAACAAATGCGCGCCGATTGGTGTTTTTACTTTCACCGAAAACTCTTGTTTTAATGCAAGTTCAGCCAATAAAAGATCAACATCAAATTTGTCCCAGCGAAACAAATCAATATCTTCCGAAATTCGATGACCGTAATGAAGTGCAAGAGCCGTACCACCAACAAGAATAAAGTCATTTAAAAGCGGCTCGGCCATTGTCAGCCTCAGTACATCCAGCGTATCGGGTCTGAGAGCGTCGAATTGTAACATCTGAATTTTTCGAGTGGCACTTCAAATATATTATGTATGAAATGCATTGTTTTAATACTCAGAGAACGTGCATTCAAGGCTGCGTCAACGATTTTATCATTGCCATAATAAAGTCGGATTCCATGCCAATCCTTTATACTCCCATATTCCAGCACACGACAAATCACCCACTGGTAATTCTTCTCCCAGTCAATGGTTTCGTAATTCACATCCCAGAAAAGCTCGCGTGAGAGTTTCATAAAGATAAAGTTAGTGATAAAAAACTACCGCAATCAACCACTTAAGTTGATTGCGGCAGAAAAGTATCAATCACGACACTCAGAAATTAAACTGAATGCCCTGTGCCAGCGGCAAAGTTGTGCTGTAATTAATAGTATTGGTTTGACGGCGCATATACACTTTCCAGGCATCAGAGCCTGATTCGCGGCCGCCGCCGGTTTCTTTTTCGCCGCCAAATGCTCCGCCAATTTCAGCACCTGATGTACCGATGTTTACGTTAGCAATGCCGCAGTCTGAACCTTCGTGCGAGAGGAAGGTTTCCATCTCACGCATGTTGGTGGTGAAGATGGATGAAGAAAGTCCTTGCGGAACGCCGTTTTGCATAGCAACGGCTTCTTCAATGGTGCTGTACTTCATTACATACAAAATGGGCGCGAAGGTTTCTTCCTGCACAATATGGTATTCGTTTTTCGCTTCAATAATGCAGGGCTTAACGTAGCAGCCGCTTTCGTAGCCTTCGCCGCTGAGCACGCCGCCTTCTACCACTTCTTTACCGCCTTCTGTTTTTGCTTTTGCAATAGCAGCAAGGTAGTCTTCAACAGCTTTCTTGTCGATCAGCGGACCAACGTGGTTGGCTGAATCAAGCGGATTGCCGATTTTGAGCTGGCCGTAAGCATTCTTCAGCACGCTCAGTGTTTTATCGTAAATGCTTTCGTGAATGATCAGACGGCGGGTGGTTGTGCAACGTTGTCCGGCTGTGCCTACTGCGCCAAATACGGCACCAACCAGCACCATGCTCATATCCGCATGCTGCGATACGATGATGGCGTTGTTGCCGCCAAGTTCCAGAATGCTGCGGCCAAAACGCTGTGCTGTTGCTCCGGCTACAATGCGGCCAATGCGGGTTGAACCGGTAAACGAAATCAGCGGCACGCGCTTATCGTTGTTCATCAGATCGCCAACCGGATTGCCGATGAGCACTCCGCTAACGCCTTCGGGAACTGCATTGCGGCGCAGCACATCGGTAATGATGTTCTGACAGGCTACTGCGCAAAGCGGAGTTTTTGAAGAAGGTTTCCAAACGCATACATCGCCGCAAACCCAGGCCAGCATGGTGTTCCAGCTCCATACAGCAACCGGGAAGTTGAAGGCAGAAATTACGCCTACAATGCCCAGCGGATGCCACTGCTCATACATACGGTGCTTGGGGCGCTCGCTGTGCATGGTAAGACCATAAAGCTGTCGCGAAAGACCTACTGCAAAATCGCAGATGTCGATGATTTCCTGCACTTCGCCAAGACCTTCCTGCAGGCTCTTGCCCATTTCGTAGGAAACCAATTGGCCAAGAGCATGTTTGTGACGGCGGAACTCATCGCCCATCTGACGCACAATTTCGCCGCGCTTGGGAGCCGGCATCATACGCCAGATCGGGAATGCAGCTTCGGCTGCCTGCATTACTTTCTCGTAATCTTCGGCAGTAGCCTGATTTACGCTGCCAATAAGCTGCCCGTCGGCAGGTGAATAAGAATCAATGCGCGGGCCGGTTGTCATCCAGTTGGTAACACCGGTTGATGCGCCGTAGTTCATTTCGCGGATGCCGAGCTGATCAAGTGCTGCTGCAATTCCGTAGGTATCGGTCATGACGTTTGACATGGTAGTTTGCGTCGGTTTGTTTTGCAATTATTGAGCTGCAAAGGTACGCAATTCCTAAACGGTTGAGGTGTGACCGGTGTTACCGAAAGCTAAAATTGTGGAATGGCTCCGGAGATGTTGTCAGGCTGCCTTACCTCCATCGCTTCAGCTACCTGAAAAACTGAATTAATTCGCCACTCACTAACTTTTCCTGCCCGTTAACATTCACCGATTCAAGCCGAATACTTTCGGCCTGTTGCCGCAGGAGGCATGAATTACATTCAAACGTCATGTACCTGAAGTCTGTGATTTCAATCTGCTCTGTTGGCGTAACAATACGATAATTGTATTACGATACCAGCGGTACGGCAAATGTGTAAGTATAATGCAGTGTGTCAGAAAACCCAGCCATAGGATTAAGAAGTGCGGGATTGAAACGCACTGTATCAACGGGCTGCGCCCATCCCGAGGCAGCATCGTAGCGGATAAGCACACTATTGCTCAACTCCGTGCGTCCATAATTGTTGAAGTTGGCATTCGCAAGCATATTCGAAAAATCGCAATCACGCCTTGTGCAGCATCCGGCAATAGCGAAAAGTAAAATCAAACCTAAAAATCGCATTGCTGGGGTGATTTATGTTTGAGTCTTGTAGTGTAAAAATATGCGATTTTGCACAACGTTGAGCGGCAAAGGCACGCAATTCCTAAACGGTTGAGATATGACCGGTGTTACCGAAAGCTAAAATATGACTCTCATAAATGGAAAATTACTTCGGAAATTTAGAAGTTGTCCAAATTTCATGCTTCGGCTTTGTTATGTCTCATTTTTTCTCATCCTGAGCTACATTTCTTGACGATACCTTCTACGTATAGCCTGTCACGTTATTTCAGTGGGACGCCTTGTCTGAGAAAAAAATCCGTCAAAACAAAATTTGAGCAGCCTCTTAACATTATTCACTTTTCAGTCGAACGGAAGCCCTTTGAATTGAATTTTTTGTAACTCAAATTCAGACTCATCATTCGTGAACAACAACCTTAATGGTTCATTCCGCAATTATTTTTTTGTAGGTCACCTCGTTTAGTTCATTGCTTATTTGGAGGAAGAAAACACCGGCTGGCAGTTCATCTCTGTGCAAAACAAATTGCTTACCTGTAAATGTTATTGATTTTATTTCTTTCCCAAGCACATCAATTATTTTTATTGATGTATTTCTTTGTTCAGTACTAAACTCAATAGTTGTTTGCAATGAAAAAGGGTTTGGGTAAATCACACAATCGTTCTGCACAGTATTTACCTCATTTATTTGAGTTGAAGCACAACTGCGAAGCTGGTAGGAGTTGAAAAAATTCCAAATAGAATTACTTGCTTCAAAATCCTGATTGGTAAATCCAAAAGGCAGCAATATTGATGCTCCCGGCCAGGTGTGCCCGCCATTATTTACTTGCAGAAAAATCACTTCGCTTGAATCAGGACCCGGGGCATAGTAAACCATTTGAACATCTGATGAGTCAGAAAGTACAGGATTGGGGAGCTGCACATTTACCGAATTTAAGTTGCAGTTGTTTTGTTGTGCCCACCAATACACCGTTCCCGGAACCCAGCTTTCCAATCCAATAATCCCCCAATACAATACAATAGGATCTGCAGTTCCGTGAATGTGCATGATTGGAATTGAATTACTGGGATTACAAACTGCAACAGTGGCATCAAACATATTTCCTGAAACAACCGCTACTGCGGCAAGTCTGTCGGCAAACATACATGCCAGCACATAACACATAAAGCCTCCCTGCGAAAATCCTGTTGCATAAATACGGCAAGGATCAACCGAGTAGCGAGTGGTTAAAGTATCCAGCAGTGTTGCAATAAATACGGAATCGTTCGGAGATGTTGCTGCTCCTGATACATTCCAACTTCCGGCAACCGCATTGGGGTAAACAACAATAAACTGAGAAGAATCTGCAATCGTATTAAATTCAGTAAGTGCCTCTTGTTGCGCTGCATTCGAAAAAATGCCATGAAGATTTAATACAACCGGATATTGCTGAGCGGGATTATATCCCGACGGCAAGTGTATGATGTAACTTCTGTAAATATTGCCCACAAGAACGCTGTCAGATTGTGCCTTTGCTCCTATCTGAATGAGCAGAAAGAACAACACAAATCCTGTTTTGAAACCTGAAGTAATTTTTTTCATTTGCTTCATTTGTTTTGTCAGCTAGTGGAATGTATTCAAATATAGTTTCAGTTGCTGAATACTTTTACTTCGCTAATAAGTGTTTTAGACGTTGGAAATGGCGATTAGTTTAATAGCCGATTCTGACATCTACACTAGTTCAAGTAATGAAACCGATACCTGAGTTTTCAGCTAACTTAATAATTTGAAATTATTTACTCTGTCCAAAAATTTAAACACCTCTGTGCCGATCAGTCAGAATAGCATTACAGGTTCAGGCAACAGTATATTTTACTTCTCGTCACTGTTCAACAATTCATTCGCCTTGCCACTTCTCCCGCCAATTTCGCAAAAGTTGTGTTGAATATTTCAATTGTATAATCTGTTGCTATTACTTCCAAAATTTCATCATGAAACAACAGCGCAAAATGCTTGAGATCTATCCAGCTATCCTCGTTGTAACGTGGATGAACTTTATTAATCTTTTTCAATTCGTTTATCCAAGTCGAGTTTTCGATCTGGTGAGCAGAATATGCGTCTAATCCTTTATTCCAAAGCGGAAGCCCGCTGAACACTTCATCATTCGCTATCCCAAAACGAAACGTGTTCCCGTCAAATTCAACAAGTGCTAATGAATGCGCTATATCGCTTGTGTTATCAATCAGTGTCGTGAATGTTCCATCCCAATTTGGATCAACTTCGCGGATTAAATAAATTAAAAAGATTTTGCGTCCGTTAGAAAACACCTGCGGCATGGGCGCACCAGTATCCCACTGTGGCGACCATTCTAATACTCTTGCGAATTCATGATTGTTGCCTGGCGTTTTGCTGAACAGTGCCATATAAATTCTACCGCAATTACTGCCCCGGCGTTTTAACCGGCGCAGGCTTCAACCCTTCCTGATAACGGAAATGCACCTGTCGCATCAGTCCCGGAAATGCTTTCTGAATAATCGCCCGGGGCGCATTCTCTGTGTTTGCAAACTCACTTTTCACTTTCCCGGCAGCAATGCGTTTTGCAGTGGCGGTTGAGTAAATGGTGAAATGCAATACAGCCACACGTTTAAAGGTTTGCGTACCGTTCAGGTTATACGGATCGCTGCCGAGATCGTTTTTCAGATCAAGCTGATTTACAAAAATAACGTATTGCGCATTGTATTTTTTCTTCAGCAGATCAAGCGCAGTGCTGTTGTTCAACCGCACATTCATGAACCTGTCGCCTTGTGCGGTTTGCGCCTGTACCTGCCCGCTTTTTACACCTGCGGGCGGTTTGGTTGGCGTGCCTGCAGAAGCAGGCGGAGGATTGAGCGGACTGCCTGTCAAAGTCCATTCGTTAGTGGTATTGGCATACACAGTGCGCAGGTCGGCTTTCATTTTCACCGTATCATCAAGCAGTGAAATGATTTTATAAGTACTCCCAAACTGCTTGCTCAGCTGATCGGCCAGCGCTTTGTTAAACGTGGCACGAATCTGATCGAAGTTTTGTCCTGATGCCTTGCTCATGGCCTGACTGATGTCGGAATCCACGTTAAACATGGTCGGGTACATGGGCACCAGCACAATGTTGGTTTTCCCTCCCGGCGATGTGAGCGTGCCGCCCGCGCTGTCTTTGCCCGTATCGCGGGTAGTGGTTTGCGCGGTAACGATAGCCGGACTCAGCAGCAGAAGCAGAAACAAACGGAAGTTGTGCATATTCATTCAGAAACGCAGTTTTCGGTACAAATTGTATCTGACTTCAGGCAAAGCCTGTGCCATTTATTAGCCGCCGATGAGCGGTTTAATCACAAACTTCCACAAGTCGTTTCCGTTTGCAAAAATGAGCAGAGCCAGCACCATAAATGTGCCTACGTTCATAGCAATGCGCATGAATTTTTCGCCGGGCTTTCGGCCTGTAACCATTTCCCAAAGCACAAACAGAATGTAGCCTCCGTCGAGCACCGGAATCGGCAGCAGGTTCATAAAGGCCAGAATGCACGAAAGCAGCGCTGTAATGCTCCAGAAGCTTTGCCAGTCCCAGCTGCTCGGGAAAATACTGCCCATGCTGGCAAAGCCGCCTACCTGCTTGGCGCCGGCTTTGGTAAACAGCAGCGGAAGTTGTTTCACGTAGTTGCTGAACGATTCGCCGGTGCGGGTAAAGCCGCGTACAATGGCTGCGCCAAAACCGTATTCTATTTTCACTTCGGGCACATCCACCTTTGCAAAAACACCCATGCGTCCTTCTTTGTCAATATGGACTTTAGCTGTTTTGGCTTCGCCGTTTCTGTAAAAGGCAATCTCAACATCTTTGTCTTTTACTTTCGAAAGTACTTTTGAAATTTCGTGAAACCACTGTATGGTATCACCATTCACCGCAAAAACACTGTCTTTTTTCATCAATCCGGCTTTTCCGGCACCCGATTCAGCTATTACACTGTCAATAATAAACGGGCGGCGTATATCAAACATCTGTCCGCCGTTTTCAATCATTTGTGTGGGCAGCGAATCGGTGAGGGTAATCGAAACCTTTTGTCCGTCGCGCATCACATCAATTACTTTCACATCTTCGAGCAAAATGTCTTTCTGAATAGCGCGGAAACTTTTCACCGGCTTGCCATCAAGCGCGGTAATCATATCACCATCGCGCAAACCAATCGACAGCGCCAGCGAATCGCAGGCAATGCCGTTTTTAATTTTGTCGGCCGGCACGTAGCTTTCACCCCACACAAACGACATCACGGCATAAATAATTACGGCAAGAATTGCATTCACCGTAACCCCGCCGGCCAGAATAATAAGGCGCTGCCAGGGTTTTTTACCGCGGAATTCATCAGGCGCAGGAGGTGTGTCGGGATCGCTGCCCGGTTCGGCAGCCATGCCGGCAATATCAACATATCCGCCAAAAGGAAACCAGCCCAGACCGTAAGTAGTATCGCCAATCTTTTTCTTAAACAGCGAAAACTTCAGCAGGTTGCCAAACGGAAACAGAAAGTCGAAGAACAGGTAAAACTTGTCCACCCGCGTTTTAAACCAGCGGGCGGTGATGTAATGACCAAATTCGTGAAGAATAATGAGCAGCGAAAGGCTGAGGAAGAATAATGTGAACTTTACCAATGGATATAGGATTTTGACAAAAATAAGCAGCGTTTGGGGTTATTTGGCAATGTTTGTGTTTTTTGGCAAACATCTGGTTGTGAATCCCCGGTGGTTGAGCTTGCCGAAGCTACCGGTATCAAATGTTACCTTTCCTCCCATTCTTTCAACTGCTTTTTCGATGCCAAACGCCGCCAGGCTTGTTCCAGCACTTCTTCCAGCAGCGGTTTGCGCAGGGCATGCAGCCAGAGGGCAATGTAGGGGTAAGCCTTAAAATGCTCTGGCAAATGATAGGCTTCGGGATATTTATCGAGGTAATAGTTGCGCGCGTCAAAGCCTACCTGAATGCTGATGAACTCGCCGCTGTCGTGCAGGCGGCATAAGAGTTTGCCGCGCACTTTTATAGACGGTGTGCCCTCATGTGAGATGCTGTCTTCGGCACCGGGGAATTTCAGCGCAATTTGGCGCACCGGTTCAAAATCGGCGGGGTTGAAGTTTACGCGAGGTTGATTGATGGTCATTTTACGAATTTCCGGAAAGCTGAAATGGTTTGGAAAATGAAGAATGCGAGGGTTAATTTATGGAGATATTCAAAAGGCCATACCCAAGAGTTTATTTCCAATGGTCCGGGGAAACGGGTAAGATCATATACCGGATTTAGCATTTTGAACATTAACGGGAAGTTTTCACACAGAATAACAATACTTTCCCACCAAGCTTTCGGATTTGTTGTGACTTTGAATTCAATTTGAGGAGAAATACCTGTGAAAATGATGATGTAGAAGATTGCAGTAAATAGAAATGCCCACAGTATAGGCCACCAGTAATTCTGTCCGTAACTGTTGGTGCGACTAAGAGTAAGTAATAGTCTGTTCGCATTGAAAAAACGCTTTGTTCTGATTAACTCCCGGTGAAGAGTTCGCATTTCGTATGATTTATAATATAACCCCCCTGTTCGATCACCGGATTTTTCACATACTAATTTGAGTTGGCGAAAAATATCACGTTCTTGCCTTAATGAATTTACAGCTTCATTATCTTCGTTCTGTTCAATGCATAGATTTTTTATTCGGTGCTTTATTTTTTGATTATTCGCTTGAGAAACAATTTTATCAGCAGAAATTGGTTTATGTGGAATTGGTGAAATTGTAATTAAAGACAGATCTGTATTTGACATCTCAATAGAGGAAAAACTATCAATAGTAGAGTTCCTGAACTGCATATCACCCAAGACTGAGTTTTTTATTTTAAGTTTTGTTGATGAATTATTTTTTGCCATACAGTTAAAATACTGTACAACTCCTTTGCTTGTAAAAGAATCAAAATCAACATTCTGGAACTGTGCTTTGTTAAATATTAATCGACTTGCTGAATCTAAATATCCTGTCGAACTAAATTTTTCAATTATAATATCTGAGAAGTTTACTTCGCCACTGGAAAACCCGCTATATTCAATTTTCAAATCATTTATAGTGATAGTTTTATTTTCATCAGAGGGCATACAGATAAAACGGCCAAGGAATCTATTGTTGCAAAGACGTAATGATGTTTTTTCAGATGTAGGACTGAATTCCGCGAAAAATAGTTTAAAATCCTCTTCAACTTTATTCTCAGAGAGATCAAATTTTTCTAATACATAATCTGTAGATATTGAAAAGGCAATTTGGGCAAACCGGAATTTATTATTACTAATTTCAAACTGATTTATTTTATTCCCTTGATTGAAATATATTCCTTGTTTAAAATCATTTTCTTGAATTGTTACGGTTCTAAACTCATTTTCGGATAAGAAAACATCACTTAATATAGTGTTATTTTCAACTAAAACATCTTGAAAAATACTACTGTTAATCGAATCAAAATATACTATTTCTTGACAATTAGTTATTTCCAATTTCCCCCCTAAACAATTTACGTCCGAAAGATTAAGGCAGTCAATTTTTGACGTATTAATTGATATATTAATACTATGGATTCTTTCAAAAAATAACGCGCTTACTTTTTTACAATTATTGATACTAATGTTTCTATCAATTGCTTTTTCTTTGCCTGACTCTGGTAATCCCAAAGATTCAAATCTCAGATTAGCATGAAATTCACAGTTAAAAAAACCTATAGAAATAAATTTGTCAATGTTATAAATTAATACATCGTTGTAAAACACAACATTATCAAAAAAAATGTTGTTAAATGACTTAGAGCCATCAACCCTCAATTCACCAGTCACATCTTTATTGTGAATAGTAAAAATCACATCACCATTGATTTTGTTTAATATATCAGAGGAATTAATACTTTCTCTTGACATAGTTTTGAATATGTTATTTGTGAAAATAAAAGCAAGTGTCTTTAAAGATACATTAATGTATCAGGCGTCCTATCTACTTCAGTACAATATAAATCACTTAAGCAATCAACTCCCCAGCAATCCGCCCCACCTCGGCATCTTTAGCCATATAGTATTGAAACAAGTCTGGAGACTTGTTTCAATGTTGCACTGAGTTACACTCGCTTCGCTCGTTAAACTCAGTGCAGCTTCGCAAGCTCAGCTGCAATTCGCCTCGCTTCCGCATCGGTTTGTACGTAATCTTCATAGCTTGGCGAAGCTACAAACGAAGTGCGCTGCATCGCCTCAGCATTGATCTCGGCAATTTGCAGGAAGCCTATTTTATCTTCGAGGAAAGCGGCTACGGCTACTTCGTTGGCAGCGTTCAGCGCGCAGGCTTTGTTGCCGCCGAGGGCTAATGCATCAAACGCCAATTGCAAACAGCCGAAGGTTTCGCGGTCGGGCTGCTCGAAGGTGAGCTGCGGATAGTTGAGGAAGTTGAAGCGCGGAAAATCGGCCGGTAAACGCTGCGGATAGCCGAGGGCGTATTGTATCGGCAGTTTCATATCGGGCAGGCCCATTTGGGCTTTCATGCTGCCGTCGGTAAACTGCACGAGGCTGTGTACAATGCTTTGCGGATGCACAATGACATCAATCTGCTCGGGCTTCAAGTGAAAAAGCCACTTGGCTTCAATCACTTCCAGCCCTTTGTTCATAAGGCTTGCCGAGTCGATGGTGATTTTTGCACCCATTGCCCAGTTCGGATGTTTGAGGGCTTGTGCACGGGTTACTGTGGCTAATTCATCGCGCTTTTTACCGCGAAACGGGCCGCCCGAAGCGGTGAGGTAAATCTTCTCAATCGGGTTGTGAAACTCACCGGCCAGACATTGGAAAATAGCCGAATGCTCTGAGTCAACCGGGTAAAGATTTACGCCTTTTTCGCTGGCCAGTTTGGTTACAATATCACCGGCCACAACTAAGGTTTCTTTGTTGGCTAAAGCAATTTGTTTTCCGGCTTCAATAGCGGCAAGCGTTGAACGCAAACCGGCATAGCCAACAATAGCGGCAAGCACCATATCAACACTGTCCATGCGCACCACATCGGTCAGCGCATCTTCTCCGCCGTAAACTTTTATATCGTGCGCCAGCAGGGCTTCTTTTACCTGTGCAAGTTTGGTTGTATCGTTTATGACAACCACATTGGGTTTAAACTTTATGGCTTGCTCAATCAGCAGATCAGAATTGCCGCCTGCTGCAAGCACTTCAACAACAAAACGGTCGGCATTGGCCGCCACCACATCAAGCGCCTGTGTGCCTATAGAGCCGGTTGAACCAAGAATTGCAAGACGAAGCGGTGCTGATGAATTCACAAACAAATAGTTTTTATGTGCCGCAAATATACCGCGATTCGGCTCACAGATTATTGCGCCACTACAACACGCGAAGTTCGCACATTGTTTGCGGCCTGCACTATGCAGCGCATTTATCCCGACAAATTGCGCACGAATAATATTTCTTTGAAATACAGCGCGTTATGAATTTATAGGTTGTAGCGGAAACACAACAGCAGCAAAAAAGCTATAAACTTAAAACCTTCGAGGTCTTCGAGACCTCGAAGGTTTAGCTACTAATTTATTTTTGCTGCTGCTGTGTTGCAGCTGCTTTTCAATTTTCTTTAATCACCAACCGAGCATAACGGTGATTAACACCAACACTATATTCTAACAATGCTTCGTTTGCAGCAACCCATTTAATATTCATTTGGGATTCGTGGTCAATAAAGTCAGTGTCGAAAACAGGGTAAATAGAATCTGCAGACAGTGCGAATAATTGAAACCCACCTGGGCTCAAAAAATTGGACCCACCCGAAATAAACCATTCTACCTTAGGTGAAACAACAGGTGAATTATGAATAGTTAAGCGTTGTCCTGTATTTCGGTTTATCAGTTCGCATAAATCTTGTTCATAATACATTTGGTTAAATACAAACCATTTTTTACCCGGTAAATAACCAGCATATGCATAAAGTAAGGTGTCGGCAGAAAATGAGATGCTTGTTTTGAAACGTAATAACTCACCGGTTTTTAACTGGAAATAAATTGAGTCATACTTTCTTTCAATGATTCCTGGCAGCCTGCACTGATTAGTATCATTAGTAAACAAACCACCCTTTAAGCAATAAAGTTCAGAAGAATCCGGGGTACTGAGATTCCAAGAAGAAATATCTTTTGCCTTTTGGAAGACGGTATCGTCTTCAGTATCCAGCCAGATCCTGTATTTCCCGAAGCTGATGGTATCATACAGTTTTTCTAGCCCGGGAATAAAACACTGACTTCGCAGCCTGTCGTTTCGTGAACAAGTCTTTGCCTGTTCGTCGCAGGAAGCTGTGATCAGAAAAGCAGAAAACAAGAAGAAATACAGAAAGCGCGTCATTTCACAACCAGCCTTGCATAAAATTTCTTTAACCTGTAATCGGAACTCGTATAATCAGGAATACTTTGCTCAATGATTGCTTCATTGGCACTCACCCATTTCACATTTGTAGCGCCCCATTTTTCATACGCTTTTTCAAAAATGGTAATGGCTTTGTCGCCGTTCAGACTCACCAGTTGCAGCCCGTTAAACGTGTAACCCGCTTCGAGATCGTAGTTGTAAACAAGCAGCCAGTTTTTTTGCGGCGATAGCGCCGGATAGTAATACAACGGCACTTCTTGCCCGGTGTTGAGGTTGTAAATGGCGGCATCGAATGCTTCGTAGTAACTGCGGCCAACTACAACCCAGGGCAGGCCGTACAGCTTTCCCACATACTCGTTCATGCGAACTGAGCCTTCGTTGGCTTCGGTATAAAGTGTATCGCGGAGCAGAAGTTCCCCGCCTTTGCTGAGTTTGATGCGCAGGGTAAGCGAATCTGTGCGCGATACAAAAGCCGAATCGGTTTCGAGTTGTGTTTTCAGCCATTTGCTCATGCATTCGAAATGCTTTTCGCCCATATTTTCGCCGCAGGGAATGCGCCATTCGGAAGCATCGCGCACGTTGAAATCAGCTTCCGAGGCGGGCAGCAGCATTATCGTATAGCCGTTTGCGGTGATGGTATCAAACCGGTCGAGTGTATCAACGATGGCAACCGGAACGCTGTCGGTTTGCGGCTTTGAGCTTGTAGAAGCATCATTTCCGCAGGCGGCAAATAATGCTGCGGCGGCTGTGAGGGCGAATAAACTTTTCATACGGTTCAAAAGCTGATGTAGTCCTGCGGATCGAGCGAGATGCCGTTGTACCAAAGCTCGAAATGCAGGTGTGGCCCGGTGCTTTGTTCGCCCGATGTGCCGACAATGGCAATGGGTTCGCCGGCTTTTACAAATTGTCCGGTTTTTTTGAGCAGCACAGAATTGTGTTTGTACACCGAAACAATATTGTTGCTGTGCTGGATTTGGATAACATAACCATTATCTGGACTCCACCCTGCCGAAATTACGGTGCCGTCGAGGGTTGATTTAACGGCTTCTGATTCGGGTGCGGCCACATCAACCCCGTAGTGTTCTTCGGCGGCGCTGTAGGATGTGGTTACAGCACCTTTTACGGGTGCAAAGAAGAAAAAGCCACTGATACCACTGCTGCGTTTTACTCCAAGCCGCAGCGAATAGGTGTTAACATCGCCTTCAAACTCGCGGCGGTGGGCAGAATCGGCCGCCGAAGGCGGTTCCACTTTAATGTTGCTGCCCCGGGCTGTATCGCGCGGATTGCTGCCGGGTTTCACGGGCTTGTCGTTTCCGCTGAGCACCGCCTGCAGGTTGCTGATCCACACAGCGTTAGCCTCAGCCGATTTGTTGAGCGAATCGACCCGCTGCCGGGTGAGATCCAATTCGTTGCGCAAATCTGGATCTGAATAGCCCGGAATATATTCGCGCAGCGGAGTAAACGCCACGAGCAAAATAACCAGGGTAGTCATAACAATTGTTACCGCACCTATTAGCACCAGAATGCTCATAGGCGTGAGACGCAGCGAAAACCGCTCGGCAAAGGTGTCGTCGTTCATCACCACCAACCGGTAGTGACGGCGCAAACGATCTCTCCATTTCCTTTTGCCGGTTTCTTTTGCCATGATTGCAAACAAATATCGTATTATTCTTGAAAGCTTGAAGAGATATTGCGCTCTAAGAAGCTGTTAAGGAATTATCCTTCGGTTTTGTTATGCCCCATTTTTGTTCATACTTCGTTGAATTTTTTGCTGATACGCTCCACGTATCCGCTGCAAAACTCGCCTCGTCTGAACAAAAATGGCATCATAACAATTTCCAAAAACAATTCCTTAACAGCTTCTAAGAAATTGAAATCGGCGGTTTTCCTCTCGCCGCGGTCGAGTAGTATTCTTTTTGGTGCTTTAGTGCTATTATTATCGTCTTGCCGTTGCTTCAATAAGAAGGGTTCTCTAACTCTTGACTCAAAAAATGGCTTAAAAGCTATTAGGAAAAGCAAACAGTTTCTTATCTTTAGAAAAAGATATAAAAAATGACTTCCTCTGCATTACGAAAAAAGATTCACGCATATATTGATCAGGCAGATGATAGTTTTCTGCACATAATACATCAGCTATTGGAGCGGGAATTTAATATACAAGGATTTCGTCTGACTGAAGAAGAAATTGAAACATCCGGGCGTAGGCGGCATGAGCTGGAAGCCGGTCTGATGCAACCCATCAGTCACGAACAACTTATGTCGGATATTGGCAAAGTCTTGAGTAAGAATAAGAAATGACTAACAAAATTACTTATCACCCTGAAGTATATCACGAGGTCATTGCAATAGTAGAATGGTATGATTTAAGGGTAGAGGGACTTGGGCTCGATTTCTCGAAAGAGCTTAATGTATTACTAAACTTTATTTCCGAAAATCCCTCTTCAGGAACAGATTCGGGGAACATGAGCCGAATAGCCCGGATGCAGAAGTTTCCTTATCTTATTGAATATTATATTTCAGGAGAGGAAATAAGGGTTATCAATATTATTCATGCAGTCCGAGATCCCAGTTTACGAAAACGCAATGCCCGAAAGCGCCGAAAATAAGTACTCATGCTTGTATTTCGGTTATTTATGCTTCATTTACAGAGCAGAGTTATAATCTTCGGACAACCAAACACATCTTCTCTCGTCTTATTCTTACAGAGAATACACTATTTTTGTTATCCGGGCGTTTTTCCCGCCAGACCATACTTTTCGTGAAACGTACCTCATCATATCTTTCGCTTGCAGCAGTTGTGCTTTTGCTCGGTGCTTTTGCATCGTCGTGCACAACCAAGAAAAACACGCGCGTTACCCGCGGCTATCACAACATGACTTCGCGCTACAACGGTTATTTCTATGCCCGCGAAAGCATGAAGGATGCCCGCGACAAAATCGACAAAGCCTACATTGATGATTACTCGGAGCTGCTGCCGATTTTTCGCTTGCCTGTTACTCCAGAAACGAAAGGTTCTTTTTCTGACTACGAAAAGGCCATCAAGAAATCGACTTCGGTTATTGAACGTCATGCCATTACCAAAAAAGACGGCGAAGAAATTGCCGGTGCGGTAAAATGGATTGATGATAGTTATCTGATTATCGGTCAGGCTCGTTACTATAAAGGCGAATACCTCTCTGCAATGGAAGTGTTCACTTATATTACGCAGAAGTATTCGAAATTTCCGATTCGGTTTGATGGATTTCTGTGGCAGGCCAAAGCACATATTGCGCTTGGCGCATACACCGAAGCCGAAAGCCTGCTTGATCTGGTTGCCAACGACAAAGCCTGTCCGCCCGCCCTGCTTCCCGAAATAAAAGCCACGTATGCCGATTTATATATGCACACCGGCAATTACGGCAATGCGATAAAATTCCTGACCGAAGCCATTGAAATAACCAAAGGCAAGAAAACACGGGCACGCTACACCTACATTCTGGCACAGCTTTACGAAAAAACCGGCGAAGAAAAAAAGGCGCTAAAACAATACAGCGATGTTGTGGAGATGAATCCTCCATACGAAATGCTGTTCAATGCCCGCATCAGCCGCGCCCGCCTCAGCGGATCAAGCAGCAAAAACCGTCAGGAAGCAAAGAAGGAATTGGAGAAGATGCTCAACGACGACAAGAACAACGAGTATCAGGATCAGATTTATTACACGCTGGGGCAACTTGAGGCCGCCTCCGGCGATATGGATGGTGCACGTATATTTTACAAAAAATCAATAGCCGCAAGCGCCGGAAATGCAAAACAAAAAGCCCTTACCTACCTTGCTCTGGGCGATTTGTATTTTGCCGAAACCGATTACCTGAATGCTCAGGCCTACTACGACAGCACGATGCAGTTTTTGCCAAAAGACTATGCTTCGTACAGTGTTATCGACGAAAAGCGCACCAGTCTGAGTACACTTGTCCGCCATATCAAAACGGTAAATCTCGAAGACAGTCTTCAAGGCATTGCAAAGAAATACGGCAGCGATACAACCGCACTTTATGCTTTTATTGATAAGCTGATTGAAAAGAAGAAAGAGGAAGAACGCAAGAAAAAAGAAGAGCTTGAAAACGCCATGCAATCGGGCAGCGGTGGACCTGTTGGCCCTATGCAGCCCGGTGGTTCGCCCGGCGGCGGGCCCGGCGGAAATCCGGGCGGACTCTGGTACTTTTACAATCAGTCAACCATTTCATTTGGCATCAGCGAGTTTACCCGGAAATGGGGCAACCGCAAGCTCGAAGACAACTGGCGCCGCAACAATAAAGAATCATACATTATTGAAGACGGCGGCAGCGGCGATCCGGGAAATCCACAGGCCAGCGTTGGAAAGCCGGGCAAAAACGACAAGCTCGGGCGCGATTTTTACCTGAAACCTCTTCCGCTGAAGCCCGAAGACCTTAAAAAGTCTGATGAAAAAATTGCGGAGGCGCTCTACAATCTCGGCTCCATTTACAAAGAGCAATTGCGCAACAATACCCGCGCCACCGAAGCATTTGAATCGCTCTGCGCTCGTTATCCAGATCACAAGTATGCGCTGCCTTCGCATTTTCAGCTCTACCGCCTTTACCAGAGCATGAACAACACAGCGAAGTCGGATGAGCATAAAAACTATATTCTCAACAAACATCCGCAAAGCGAATATGCCGAGTTGATCCGCAATCCGAATTTTGAAGTAAGCAAACTCGCGCAAAAAGAAAAAGTAAATAAGTACTATGAGGATACTTACCTCATGTACACCGGTGGCAATTACACTGCGGCTATTTCACGCTGCGAGTATGCCGACACTGCTTTCGGACGCAAAAACGAACATGCAGCGCAGTTTGCTTATATCCGAGCAGTAAGCATTGGAAAGACACAAGGCACACCGGCTATGGAAAAAGCCCTGACCAACCTTGTAGCTTCTTACCCAAAAGATCCGGTGAAAGATCAGGCTCAGGCATTGCTTGATGCTATCCGCCGCCAGCGCGGTGATGTAGTTGCAGCTGACACCGCCAAAGCAGCACCCGAATACACCGTTGATGCTAATGCCGAACACAATTACATGGTTATTGTGAACCGCGGAAAAGGTAATATCAATAACTTTAAAATTGCTATTTCCGACTTCAACTCGCAAAACTTTGCATCAAATAACTATACCATTTCAAGCATTGTGCTCGACAACCAGCGTGAGGTAATTTTGGTAAAAGGTTTTAAAAACAAAACCGAAGCCATGAGCTATTTCTCGCTGCTCAAAAGCCGCCTCGATTTATTTTCCGAACTCACACCCGGTTCATATCAGGTCTTCACCATCTCCAAAGACAATTACACCTTGTTTTATCGCAGTAAAGTCACACAATTCTATAAAGACTTCTTCGATAAAAACTATATTAATAATACAAAGTAATTTATCAGGCATAAAACAAGAAATCCCGTTCAGTTGCTGAACGGGATTTCTTGTTTGGGGATGTATGAGTTAATAAAACTTATCTGTATTTCCGATTAGTTCACATGTATCACTCGTCCCGAACCGCTGATGGAAACATTAAGCGCCGGAGTTCCGCGGTAATAAACATCGCCGCTTCCCGAAATATCAACAGTAAGGTTTTGAGATACATTTACTTCAGCATCACCTGAGCCTGACATAGAAATATCTGCTGTATTTCCGGTAAGTCCGTAAGCTTTAAAACTTCCGCTTCCGGAGCTTTTGTGGTTAATGGTTTGTGCAGTACCGCTGAGTGTAATATTTCCGCTTCCGCTGATGTCTGACTGAACAGTTGTACACTGCAAATTTGAAAGGTTGAGGTTTCCTGAACCGCTGACTATCGCTTTAAAATTTGTAGTATTCAGTGAGCCGGTATTATTTACATTTCCTGAACCGCAAATGCTGACCTGCACATAAACAGGCGCATAGATGTGAACGGTGAGTCTGCTGTATTCGACAACACAATCGGTAAAGTCGATTACCAGTTCGTTGCCATTGACATTGGTTTTGAGCACATCGAGGATGTTTTGCTGTCCGGTAAGCTCAACGCGGTACGCCGAATCGGTATGCAGCACAACATCTGCATCGATATTGAGGGAAACAGCGTTAAATGTTCCGGGTGTACGCTGCTGTGTAACCGCCGCACCCTCGCCATGTATGCCGAAGCGGTCGAGACAGGAAGGCAGAAGCAGAACAAGCACTGCGGCTACAGGCAGCAGTTTAAACAAACGTGATTGTTTTTTCATGATCTTAAATGTTTTTGATACACCTAAGACAAACTAAAAAGGCCGCACCCCTACGCCGGTTCATTTTCTGCACCATTTGCTTATCTTTACCTTATGTTCAATGCAAAAAGCAACACCACCACCCGCAACACCGCTCCCGACAGCGGTTCGGTAAACATTATCGGTGCGGGTACCAGTATTGAGGGTGAAATCGTTTCGGGTGGCGATATCCGTATCGACGGCAACCTGAAAGGCTCTGTAAACACCCGCGGCAAGCTGGTAGTTGGCCCAACCGGGGTTATTGACGGCGAAGTACATTGCCAGAATGCCGATATTTCGGGCACCGTAAAAGGCAATGTAAATGTGGCCGACCTGCTTACCCTGAAAGCTACTTCCAAACTTTCGGGCGATCTGGTAACCGGAAAATTAGCCATTGAACCCGGTGCCGACTTCTCCGGCTCATGCAGCATGGCCGGTGTTGTAAAGTCGATGCACAATGACGCAACCACAACAGCCGCACAGGAAACGGCCTGACCCAACAGCGGCCCGCTACCTGACAATGGCCAGCTACATGGCCGTAATTATTACTGCCGGGGCACTTGGTGGCCGGTGGTTAGATGCAAATTTCCCGCTCGGGAAAATTCCGGTTTTTACACTTGTACTTACCCTGCTTTCGGTTTTTGCCGCTATCTGGTACTTTATTCGTGATTTTTTGCGGAAAAAATAAGCCGCTCCGGGTTTTTGTTGATCTGTTTGCTGTTTTCGGCCGCAGCCAAAACCAAAAAACATTGATTTTATCTGTTAATAAAATCGTTTACAATTACTTACATCATTTATCTGAAGTTTTTTATCAATGTGTTAGATGCCCAATTCAGATGATGTAACGTTACTTTAATAGAGGTAACCGGCATCTCAATTAAAGTTTCTTTTACATTAGATTTTGCAATTAACATTCTTCTCCGGCTAATCCTTACACACAACTATGAAAAAAGTATTTCTTCTTTCTGCTACCGTTTTAACTGCGGTTTCGGCTTTTGCTTTTCAGCCGCCCAGGGCTGCCAGCCCGGTTTCCGGAGGTTATCAGTACATCGGTGTTGGAGCCGGATATTATCAGCTGCCCATAGCCAGTTTGAACAGCCATTTGAGATACAATTACAATTTGGCCGAAGGCTTTAACAGCAATGTAATGTATGTTGGCTTGGAGCGCGGCCGGATGAGCCATGTTGCTTCGGGAGGCTCTTATGAATTTAATTCCGCCGGATTTTCGGCATTCCATTACCTGCTGCCGCAAACCATTACAACTCCTGCCGACAGCAGCGGCAACACCATAGACTTTACCCTTCGCGGCTGGAATATGCAGTGGGATGGATCCAGTTTCGACCTGTTGAAATCAGAGAAATTGGTTTTTACCGCCGGACTCGGCCTCACCTGGGGTCGCACCCGCATTATCCGTACCGATGCCAGCGGCGATACAGATTATCGCAATCCGTATTTCAACCCCATGGTGCGCACCGAATTGAGCGTAAATCTTTTCGATCATGTTTCATTGGGCGTTCGCGCAGCTTATCGCCACGACTGGTCGAAAACCCGTTGGAAGATTAAAGAGGGCAACGGTCCCGAATTACCCGGCACACGCCTGAGCGGCAGTATGTTTGGGGCATTTATTGCATTTTCGTTTAAGGGTAAGGATAAAGATGTGCCGGTAGAAGCCACACCAGACGCGGCCGATTGACGAATAGAAAGAGTCCGTCTGCATCTGGTATCAAAACTTCTATCTTTGCGGCCAGATGCAGACTGCTTTCAAATCGTTTTTAATTCGTCTGGCCGTGTTTTCGGCACTTATAGCCGGAGCTTTGCTGGTGTGGAACACTACAATGCCGGTTTGGCGGCAGCATCCGCTGAGCTGGGTTTTACTGGGCTTTTTTGTGGTGATTACAGCCGCCATGCACTTTATATTGCTCCGTTCCGGCCAGGGCGATCCGAAAGCCTTTGTGCGAATGTTTATGGGGCTTACCACATTCAAGCTCTTTATCTTTTTGCTGGTGATTGTAGCTTATGCTTTCACGCACAAAGCAACGGCCGTTTCATTTATTCTTCATTTTCTGATTTTTTACCTGCTGTTTACCACGTTTGAAGTTGTATTGCTGTACAAGCATTTTCTCCCGAAACGCTGATTTAGTAAAATCCCCAGAATCAAACATTTGATTTTCAGTCATTAACATGTACTGATTGATAATAAATTCTAAACTACTTGACAAAAGATCACAAGTAATGTATATTTGTGGGGTATAAGTATTAAAAAATCATTACTGTTTTTCATTCAGGCGTTATACCGTTCTTTTATTTCATAAAGTCTTCATACAGCCCAGCCTTCATCAGAAGGCCACCAAAAACAACATCACAGTCTTAACACCAGACCTGGCAATTGCCGGGTCTTAGTTTTTTACACCCTTATTCTTTTTAAAATGAAACTAAAACAACACACCGATTACGCCAAGCCTGCTCTTTTTGAATATGCTAATATTAAAAGCAAACCATTATTCCAGCAGGAAAACTCACAGGCTGTGCCAACAACAGAACATACACTTGAGCAGCTGAAGCAGTTGGCGATGCCCGAAAACTGGAATTATTCGCGCAGTTTCAATCAATTTCCGAATCCTATTTTATACAGCTATCTGATTCATACGTTTGCGCGCATTCAGGAACAAAATAAACTGGCAGAAAATGGATTGTTTTCATGTTTTAATACAGGATTAGTAACTGAAAATCAGGAAGAAATTTACATGCTTTTCAAGAAAAGCAAAACATCAGAATTTCGATTTTTTCAGGGATTTTACAAAGAGAGTGCTTCGCAATTGCATTACTTTGATGCGCTCCCCGAACAAGCAACCTATTATAATCATGCCTCTGATCTGTTGTTCGACCATCGGTTAGAACTGCGCATCAATCTTGACCACATAATTGAAGACGAAGAAAATTTTGCCCGTTTCCCGGAAGACATTCGCAAATGGCCAAAACTACAGCTGCTCAATACATTTCGGGGAGCAGTTGAACATGCTCAGAAAAGAGTAAAACGGAATTACCTGACTGCTGTTCCTCAGTTTTACCGCGGCCGACAAAATCAGGAAGGGAGTTTGCAATTGCTTTTGCCGCTTTGTCTGCGTTATCCTGCTCAGGCCGATCTGGCTTTAACGGTTTACAAAATGGGCAATGCCTATATTGGCCGAACCTGCCTCACACTTGATATGGCCATGAATAATGCGCGATTAATAACCAAGCCAGACGACGAATGGCTAAAACCGTAGCATTTCTGTCTTGTATATAGCAGCTCACAAAACAGCCGCAGGCCTCACCGGATCAGGGCTGCGGCTGCTTTAGTTTTGCCTGAAGATATTTCGACAAATTTCCCCTGAACTTTCTTTCTGATCTCCGAAACAAATCCCTACATTTGCACCCGAATTTCGGGGTGTAGCATGCCGCGCACCTTAAATGCACTCAGAATCAATGCGTTCCAACGCCAGTCTGACCCGTCTCGTCCTCTTTTTCAGTGCACTGCTGTTGCCTGCACTGGGCTTTGCCTACGATCCGCAAAAACATGAATCAACTGCCACCGACTCGGCAGCCGCCATTACCGCACCCGCTAATGCGGAAAATGCCGGTGAACACGGGGGCAAGTTCGATCCGGGCAAAATGATCATGGAGCATATTTCCGATGCCCACGATTGGCATCTTTGGGGACATACCCATATTCCCCTGCCCGTGATCCTGAAAACCGATAAAGGTTTTGAGTTTTTCATGTCAAGCCGTTTTCATGATAATGAATCAGGGCTTTACAAAGGCAATTATTACACCTACAAGATGCACGGCAACAAAATTGAGGTGTGGGACGAGGTAATGAATGCCGAAAACGAAGAGGCAACCCATCATCTTTACGATTTCTCAATCACCAAGAACGTTGCTACACTGTTTATTGTAGTTATTCTGCTCATGCTGGTGTTTATGAACATTGCAAAAGCTTACAAGCGCCGTCCGGGACAAGCACCCAAAGGCATGCAATCGTTCTTTGAGCCGATTATTGTTTTCGTGCGCGATGATCTTGCCAAGCCGGCAATTGGTCACAAGTACGAGAAATTTATGCCCTTCCTGCTCACCGCATTCTTCTTTATCTGGTTTGGCAATATGCTCGGACTGATTCCGTTCTTCCCGGGCGGAGCCAACTTTACCGGCAACATTACCATTACAGCAGCGCTGGCTCTTCTCACTTTCATCATTACCACCATTAACGGAAACGGTCACTACTGGCGTCACGTTTTTGCGATGCCCGGTGTACCGGTATTCGTACTCATTATTCTTACCCCGATTGAAATTATGGGTATGTTCCTCCGCCCGTTTGTACTCATGATTCGTTTGTTTGCAAACATCTCGGCGGGTCACATCATTGCGCTGGCGTTCTACAGCCTCATCTTTATCTTCGGTAAAGGTGGCGAGTCGGTAGGAACCGGACTTGGTGTTTCAATTGTTTCCATTCTCTTTACCGTGTTCATGTTTGTGATGGAATTGCTGGTAGCGTTCCTTCAGGCTTATGTGTTCACACTTCTTTCGGCTATCTATTTTGGTTCGGCCGTTGAAGACCACCATCATGATCCGGCAGAAGATTTTGATGGCAAGCCCAATCAACATCACCCTGCCACTATTAACGCGTAATTTGTTTAACCTAAATATCAATTCACATGCTTTCTGACATCATTCTCCAAGCTGGTGCTACAACAGGTCACGGTCTTGCCGCTCTCGGCGCAGGTCTTGCTGCAGTAGGTGCCGGTATGGGTATCGGCCGCATCGGTGGCAGCGCTCTCGAGTCAATCGCTCGTCAGCCTGAAGCCGCTGGTGACATCCGTGCCAACATGATTCTTACTGCTGCTCTCGTTGAAGGCGCTGCTTTCTTCGCTATGGTAGTTGGTCTGCTCGTTACCTTCATTGCGTAATTTGCAGAAAGAAGATTGAAATCATCAGTCGCTGCGATTGGCAGCGGCTGATGATTCAACACTAGGTTAAACATACAATCGAACACTGATAATCTTAAACAGACGTTCAACATGCTATTGCAAGCTGATATTGTAAAACCAGAACTTGGTTTGTTTTTCTGGATGATGGTCACCTTCCTGATCGTCCTTTTCCTGATGACCAAGTTTGCCTGGAAGCCGATCATGAAAATGATCAAAGACCGCGAAGCTTCAATTGATGATGCTCTGAAGTCGGCCGAAAAAGCAAAAGCTGAAATTGCATCAATGCAGGCCGACAATGAGCGTTTGCTCAACGAAGCCCGCCGTGAGCGCGACACCATGCTGAAAGAAGCCCGCGACATGAAAGACGCTATTGTGGGCGAAGCAAAAGGCAAAGCAAAAGCTGAAGCCGATAAGCTCTTGGCTGCTGCACGCGAAGCAATTCAAAACGAAAAAATGGCGGCCATCACCGACCTCAAAAATCAGGTGGCTCAGCTTTCAATTGATATTGCTGAAAAAATGCTGAAACGCGAACTTTCAAGCGACAGCAAGCAAAAAGAACTCATCAGCGATCTTCTCAAAGACGCCAAGCTCAACTAAGCCATGCGCGAAACACGGGTTTCCTATCGTTACGCGAAATCGCTGCTGGATCTGGCCATCGAAAAAGGTCAGCTCGAACAGGTACGCGAAGACATGCAATTAGTGCGCGACACCGTGCATGAAAGTCGCGAGCTGGAAATTCTGCTGAAAAGTCCGGTTGTTAAAACCGACAAAAAGCAGGACATCCTCAAAGCAATTTTCGGCGGTAAAATTGGTGTTATTACCACCGAATTTATCGACATTATTACCCGCAAACGCCGTGAGGCTGAGCTGGAAATAATTGCGGAGTCCTTCCTCACACAGTACCGCATCAATAAAAATATTGTTACCGCTGTCATTACATCAGCCGCAGCACTCGATGATACATTGCGCAAGCAGGTATTGGAGATTGTGCGTAAAATGGCCGGAACAGAAGTTGAGCTTACCGAGAAGATAGACACCAGCCTTATCGGCGGCTTCGTGCTGCGCGTAGGCGACCGTCAGGTGGATACATCACTCATCCGCCAGATCCGTATGCTTGACCGCAATTTCAGCGAAAATCCGTTTATCAAAGAATTCTAAATACACACCGCGAACCAACGCATAACTATACATTAAGATGGCAGAAGTTAAACCAGCGGAAGTATCCGCGATCCTCCGTCAGCAGCTCGCCGGCTTTAAGTCGGCAAAAGAAATGGAAGAGGTGGGAACCGTGCTCCAGGTGGGCGACGGAATTGCCCGCATCTATGGCCTTTCAAACGCTCAATCGGGCGAGCTGATTGAGTTTGAGAACGGTCTCCAGGGCATTGTACTCAACCTCGAAGAAGACAACGTAGGCGCGGTACTGCTCGGCAGCTCAAACGATATTGGCGAAGGCGACACAGTGCGCCGTACCAACCGCATTGCTTCTATCAATGTAGGTGAAGGTATGCTTGGCCGCGTTGTAGATACACTCGGCAATCCGATTGACGGAAAAGGCCCGCTGAAAGGCGAGTTGTACGAAATGCCCCTTGAGCGCAAAGCTCCCGGTGTAATTTATCGTCAGCCCGTTACCGAGCCGCTGCAAACCGGTATCAAAGCTATCGACGCGATGATTCCGATTGGCCGTGGCCAGCGTGAGCTTGTGATTGGTGACCGCCAGACTGGTAAAACAGCGGTGTGCATTGACACCATCATCAACCAAAAAGAATTTTACGAAGCCGGCCAACCGGTATTCTGCATCTACGTAGCTATTGGGCAAAAAGGCTCAACCGTTGCCAACGTAGTGCGTGTACTCGAGGAAAACGGCGCTATGCCCTACACCGTTGTTGTAGCTGCTCCCGCTGCCGATCCGGCTCCGCTGCAGTTCTACGCTCCGATGGCAGGTGCTGCTATCGGTGAGTTTTTCCGCGATACCGGCCGCCCTGCATTGATCATTTATGATGATCTTTCAAAGCAAGCTGTTGCTTACCGCGAAGTATCACTCCTGCTCCGTCGTCCTCCGGGACGCGAAGCTTATCCCGGTGACGTATTTTACCTGCACAGCCGCCTGCTCGAACGTGCCGCTAAAATCAACAACAGCGACGAAGTAGCCCGTGCTATGAACGATCTGCCTGAGTCTATTCGTCACCTCGTAAAAGGCGGCGGATCACTCACCGCTCTTCCGATCATTGAAACACAGGCCGGCGACGTATCTGCATACATCCCGACTAACGTAATTTCGATTACCGACGGACAGATCTTCCTTGAGTCGAACCTGTTTAACGCCGGTGTTCGTCCTGCTATCAACGTAGGTATTTCGGTATCTCGTGTAGGTGGTAATGCGCAGATCAAGTCGATGAAGAAAGTTGCCGGTACACTCAAGCTCGACCAGGCTCAGTACCGCGAACTTGAAGCATTTGCGAAATTCGGTTCAGACCTTGATGCAGCTACCAAGTCGGTTCTCGACAAAGGTGTGCGCAACGTGGAAATTCTGAAGCAAGGGCAGTTCCAGCCGTTCCGTGTTGAAGATCAGGTAGCAATTATCTATTGCGGAACCAAAGGTCTTCTGCGTGATGTTCCTGCCAACAAAGTGAAAGAGTTTGAAGTAGATCTGTTGCTGTATCTCCGCAGCAAACATGCTTCAACCATGAACGATATCAAAGCCGGAAAAATCGACGACAGCATCACCAGCGTTATTGAAGCTGCTGCCAAAGAGATTTCAGCGAAATACAAAGCATAAAGATGTACCCGTCCGGATGTAAAAGTCCGGATGATGCTTCCCTTTAACCGAAGCAATACAGCAACAAAATGCCGAACTTAAAAGAGGTCCGCAACCGAATCACTTCAGTACAGTCAACACAGCAAATCACCAGCGCCATGAAAATGGTGTCGGCTGCTAAGCTGCGTCGTGCTCAGGATGCCATCACCCAGATGCGTCCGTATGCGATGAAGCTGCGTGAGATTCTGGAAAACCTCAGTGCCAGTCTCGACAGCACCGAAGGTGTTTACTCTCGTCAGCGCGAGGTAAAGAACATTCTGTTTGTGGTGATTACCTCAAACCGTGGTCTTTGCGGAGGTTTCAACGCTAACGTAATCAAGCGCACAACCCGCAGCATTCGCGAAGAATATCCGAATGCAAAAGCCAGCTACGTTGCTATCGGCAAAAAAGGAAATGATTTTTTCCGCAAATCAACATTAAGCGAAGCATTACCGGAACTCGGTAACCTGAATGTTCTGTTTGACAAACTCACCTATGCCAATACAGCACCCGTAGCCGAAGCTATTATGATCGCTTTTGCCGCCGGACAGTTTGACAAAGTGGTTCTTGTTTACAACCAGTTCAAAAACGCAGCGGTTCAAGCTACCCAAGCCGAGCAGTTTTTGCCTGTAGTACCCACAGCATCAGGCACAGCATCAAGCAAAACCGATTACCTGTTTGAGCCTGAGAAAGCACAAATTGTGCAAGACCTGATTCCCCGTTCACTGAAAACGCAACTCTACAAAGCGCTGTTGGATTCAGTAGCTTCAGAGCACGGCGCACGAATGACAGCGATGCACAAAGCAACCGACAATGCTAAAGAGTTGCTGCGTTCACTGCGTATCAGTTACAACAAAGCCCGTCAGGCCGCTATCACTAACGAGATCCTTGAGATTGTTGGTGGAGCTGAGGCGCTGAAAGGGTAATCTGAATAAATACAACTCCGGAACATATTTGTTCCGGAGTTTTTTTAACCCTAAATAAATAAACTTATGAAGAAGTTAATCGCATTTGGTCTGTTGACCATTAGCCTGATGTCATATGCTCAACAAGTAAAAATTAAGTGGGGTGAACCGCTTGAAACTTCAGCCAAGATAACTTCTTTCATGGCGCATAAAGACGATAAAGTCTATACATTATCTGTTAAGAAAGATGACTATTACATCGAGTGTTTTAATAAAGATAATTACAGTAAACTGTTTAGCACAAAACTTGAAATACCGCGCATTGTAAATAAAAAACAAGAGATTGAAGAGATTTTGTTTTCGGGGAACCAGTTTACAATTTTCACATCTTATTATGACCGAACCGAAAAAAAGTTCAGGCTCAATGCTTATAATATTAATATGCAAGGGGTGATAAATCCCAAACCCTTAGAATTACTTAAACTGGAGGCCGAAAGCAAAAACGACATTGGTAAAATACTATTCAGAATATCACCGGACAGCTCCTGTATCTTGATTACGCACACATATACAAAACAAAAAACAACAGAAAATCACCTTGCATTTTTCGTACTGGATCGGGAATTAAATGTAATATCAAATTCAGACATGATTGTTCCCTCAAAAACCGGGAATGCTTACAATATTCTAATGGATTGTTACATAAGTAACAAAAGAGAGTTGTTCCTTACAGAATTGAAGTTGACTCGTGCAACACAGCAACAAGACGCAAATCTTGAATATTCAATTATAAAATACTCAGAACAGGGCAAAGAAATATCAAGAATCCCGGTTGAGCTTGATGGAAAAAGGATTATTTCTATGGAATTGCAATTTAACTCAAAACAAGAATTGATGATTTATGGGCACTATAATAAGTCACCAAATCCTAAAGACTATTATTTCAATGCCTACAATGGGACATATTTTATAGTTTATAACACAGAAACTGATGCACAAATTTCAAAATCAACCTTTGATTTTGAACAGGAAATGATAAATAACTATTATACACAGAAGCAACTTAAAAATGGAGATATCAAGTATTTAGGCGTAAACTATCGTTCGGGTTCTGTTAAGGAAAAAGAGAGTGGCGGTTATGTTATCGTTTATGAAGAGTACAATATCCAATTCAACCAAGGTCCAAATGGAGCTTCTAGTCAAACATACTACTACGGCGATCTAACAGTTGTGAATTTAGATCCTAAAGGAGAGATTAAATGGGTAAAAATGGTGCCTAAACGCCAGTACTTTATACGAAAACAAGGGCCGCTTGGAATTGGCTTTGGACCAGTAATGATCACTACGAGTGTAAATCTAAACGATGATGAATCAATCTATTACTCTTACACGATTGTTGTTAAGGACGAACAAATTTTTCTGATTTATAATGATCTTCCGGTCAATGCCGAAGTTATGTCCCCTCGCAATCAAAAGGTATTGAAAAAGATAAAAGGAACTGTTCCTGTTGTGGCGATTCTTAATGAAAACGGGGAAATGAGGAAAAAGCTTTTGACTGAAATGGCAGGAACAGATGTAAACCTCTGTCCAAGAGTAGCACTTGAAATGACCAATAATGCGATCTTGGTATATGGCTCAAAAGGGAATGATTATAAAATAGGTACGTTGATAATCCAGTAATTAGATACTAATCTATTTGCAAATCATAATATCAAAAAGTAAAGTCCCCTTACTGTTATATCCGCAAGCTTCCGTGCACGAATGACAGCGATGCACAAAGCAACCGACAATGCTAAAGAGTTACTGCGCTCACTGCGTATCAGTTACAACAAAGCCCGTCAGGCTGCTATCACTAACGAGATCCTTGAGATTGTTGGTGGAGCTGAGGCGCTGAAAGGGTAATTTGATAAGTTTACAACAGAACGCCCGTGCTTTAGTTAGCACGGGCGTTTTTGATTAAAGCATACACTGCTTATCGCAGTGAAGCCTTCACCGAATCAGCATAAGGGCGTAAATCATACAGATATAGATTCCTTAAACTATCAACCGGATAATTTGTCCACGGTTTTACAAGTGAATCATTAGCAATTGATTTATCCAACAAAATCAAATATTGCGCACCGTAGCCAGTAAACGCTTTGAGGCGGAGCCCTCGATCTGTTAAACTACCATAGGCATTATCCGTATAACCC
>JBKDHA010000206.1:0-6671 GCA_046335555.1 Bacteroidota bacterium | reverse complement strand
GTTTCGGCCATTGCTTCGAGCAACGGCAGATTGGTTAAATCGCGGCTGGCTACTTTGAGCGAATCAGGTGTAAATAATTTGAGCATCGACAAACAGCCGATTGCACAAAGCGTTTCCACGAAATCAAGCCCGTAGCTTTTTGCATATTGATACAATTCAAAATGCTGCTCGTCGTTCAGTTCTAATTTTGCACGATGCTCACCGTAAGTTTTCCCAAACGAATGCGGACTGTCGTAAGGTCTGTCCATTTGCGACTGCGAGAGTTCTTCTTTCAGATCGCGGCGGGTAAGTTTTACAGCATCCATCGGACGGTAATCGCGCTTAAAAAGTTCTTCGCGCACCGGACGGGCGGCAGCATCAATAATGAGTTTGGCAATATCAACCGAGCCGTTGTGGTTCTGGCCTATTTCGCCGATAATGTAAATCTGATCGGGTTTTATCATTTGCTGAAACGTTCAATCTGGTTGTGCATCACTGCCCGGAGTTCAGGCTGTGCTGCCAGTTTATGCAGGATGTTCTTAAAAGTAATGGCTTTATCCGACCCGGCCAAATCAGCATACATCTGCTGAAGCAGCGCAAAGTCTTCGGGCGTATCAATGGTTAGTCGCACGCGGAGATCTTCGTAAACTCCTTGCGGAGCATTTATCCATTGCACGTTAAACTTATCAGGATTTCCGTAGATGTAGTTGGTAACGTGTTCGTGATAAAACGGATCTTCGGTTTCTGTTTTTGCGCGAAGTAATGCTTCAAGAGAAACATATTCGGTAAAAATTCCCCAATGCGAGCGGATTGCGGGAAGGTTATTCAGCAGACAAAAGCTGAGGTAATCGGCATTCGTTACCAATGAAGCAGTAATAAGCTCGTCGAGCAAACCGGCATCCAGAAACGGATTATCAGCACAAACACGAATAATGCGTTTGAAACCGGCCTGTTCGGCGGCATCCGTAAATCGCTTCAGCACATCCGTTTCATGTCCGCGAAAACAGTTGATGCCTGATTCTCCGGCAAGAGCAGCCACAGCATCATCGGCCGGATGGGTTGATGTAGCCAGCAAAACCGGAATGCCGGCCGCATTGTTTGCAACACGTTTCAACAGCAGCGAGAGTATGCTGTCGGTACCATAAAACGGCAACAGTACTTTGCCCGGCATACGGGTTGAGCCCATGCGGGCCTGTACGATTATTCCGGTAAGCGCTAAAGTGTGTGGTACCACAATATTCATATCGGA
Organism: Bacteroidota bacterium; assembly: GCA_046335555.1. Taxonomy (GTDB): domain Bacteria; phylum Bacteroidota; class Bacteroidia; order Palsa-965; family Palsa-965. The sequence goes on along the minus strand of JBKDHA010000206.1, from coordinate 5,443 downwards.
ACGTTATACGAAAAAAGATGCTGCCGGGTTCTGTTGGTTAATGCTTCAATAACGAATCAATAAACGCATTGTAGTTTTTTTCATCCGAAAAACGCCGGGCGTACATCGCTTTTGCGCCCTGTCTTAATCCTGCGGACTCTGCTCCTGCTTTCTGAATTAAGCTGATATATTCTGCAACCTGATCGGGAGTCGGAGTTTCCGGCAAAAGAAATCCGTTTGTATCGTCCAAAATTTCAGGTACGCCAAAAATAGTTGTGCCGATGAGTGGAATTCCGGCAGCAGCAGCCTCCATCATCGAAACGGGCAAACCTTCATAACGGCTCAGATTGATAAATGCGTGTACAGGTGTGGTTCGGTAAAACGCTAATACTTCTGAGTTTGAAACAAATCCCTGTAAGCTGACAGTAATATTTGACGGAAGTGTTTTGCATTTTTCACGCAACTTCTCAAGATCAACTCCATGTCCAAAATGAATCCAGTGCAGCGGAAAATCAACTTTCGCAAGCGAATCAGCAATCAGATCAACACGCTTTCGTTTATTATCAACTGCCGAACACGAGACAACTGTAAACAGTGCATCAGGGTTATGCGGATTATCGGGAAGCTGTTTCACTCCCAGATAAGCCGTACTTACTTTATTTGCGAATGCCGGATAAGTTGCACGCAAATACTTTGAGCCGTGTTCAGAGCAGGGAAAAAGCTGGTTAATGTGTTTTAACCGAAATGCTTTCAGGTAATTCGGGCGCGATTCAAAAACAGGGTAAAGATCTCCGAGATGTGCACGGGAAACGAACATCGGAATTACACCTTTTGCTTTCAGGATAGCCAGCATGGTACTCCACTGGTAAAACCAGTAGGAATAGAAATAAGCATTATCGGCAGGATGCTGCCGGAGGTATGCTGCAAAAGCTTCTGCATGACAAAGTGCATTGTAGAACTGCTGCGCAGCGCCTTTCAGGTGCGAAAAACTGCGCAGGTTTTTACGGCCATGCTTAAATTCAGTAAACATAGTGCCGATAAACAGCAGCATGTTTTTAAACAACAACGACTTTTGGTAACGAACCTCTGGTTCAAGAAAATGAATCTCTGCATTAGCAGGAAGCGGACGCTGATATTGGGCGCGTGTTTGCGGGAAAATAATAATTCTGTCGAACCGATCACTCAGAAAACGAATCTCGTTTTCGAGATATTGTTCTCCTTCATCGTAAGGATATTTATCTGTAAATAAATATATTGTTTTGCTCATTTTTGAATACTCTTTTTCAGAAATTCAACTAATCTCTGCATCTTGCTTGTATAATCAAGATGCTCTTGCGCAAAACGGGATAACGCATTCCGCGTTTCAGGTTTGGTGGATCGTTTGGCAAACGCAATCAGGTCGTCTATCGAAATTTCATCATTGCCGGAAGGAACGCGCAGCCAAAAATCGGCATTCAGTTCTTCATTCAGATCCGGATCATCAAAAGCAGTAATAAAAGGAACTGCCCGTGCTGCGTACTCACGAACTTTCAACGCCGACATTTCGGTAATTCCAACCCGCTCAGGGGCAAGACTGGCAACAGCAATATGCACTTTATCAAAGAGCGCATCTAATTCATCGCCTTTAAGCATACCCGTAAACTCAACCTTATCGCCTAGCTTACCGGCCAGCTCAATATCAGACTGTAAAAAACTACCGGCCAGCCACACTTTCACATCATGTTGCGGTTGAATACTTTTCAGCAATCGATCAACCCCGTGCCATGATGCCGCAACACCAGCCAAAAAAAGCAAATGCAGTGTTCCGTCGGTGTAAGTACCGGCTGATGAACGTTTGCAGCGTGAAGTATCAATTCCATTAGCAATGGTTATCGACGGAATTTCTTTACCGGCGCGCTTCAATTCATATTGCGTAATTTCATTTGTAACACCAACAATTCCCGCAGCACGACGCAAAATTCGAGACGAAAAGTACTTTTCAATGTAAAATACGGTAGCTTTTTCCCAGCCGCTTTTTCGCCAGCCGTTATAGTGCATGGCAAGTTGCTCTACCTCCTTTGTATTGTGCTCAAATACAAAACGAAATCGTTTCATTATCCGTGCAAAAAAAAGATTGGCAGTACCATACCTCATAACCACAACATCAGGATTAATCTCGTGCAATGCGCGTTCAAGACTAACTACTGCACTTCGGCTTTTTTTAAGATATGCAAGTATTTTCAGCGGACCGTATTGCAACCAGCGAGGCGGTGTGAACTTTACAGGTAAAAAATAGATTTCACTGTTTTGTGTAGGAATTGCTGCATCGGCATTGCAGATTGCCAGACCGGTAACTTCTGCGCCACTGGCACGCATCTGAATAATTTTATCGTTGATTTTTTTCAGCACACCGGGCAAAGCCGGATTATACGAAAACAAATAGACTACTTTCATCTGTCTTTTCGGTTTAACGCCTTTAATAAGGCTGGCGGAAAATCAATTGACTGATTGCTACCCAGCAGCGGCATAACACTCACTTTTTTTGCTGTTTTCAGCGCTGCAATCATTCCCTCTTTCCCGGTTTTGAGCATTAAACCATCTTTACCGATCAGCCTTCCGTAACCGGCCTCTGCGTTGGGGTGAGAAAATATGGTTGGCACACCCAATTGAAGAGCTTCAATAGCTACTGTTGACCAGCCTGTAATATGTACATCAGCCAATTGAAGGAGATGATAAAGATTTACTTTCGACGGGCGAACTGTTTCTGCATTCGGAAATTCAGCCAGTAAGTCATTTATGATTTTTCGTTCGTCTTCGGTCTGCACAGGATGAAAACGAATTAACCAACGCCAGGTTGACGGCAATTCTCTCATCGCCTCCAGAATATGTCCTGCAATGCCGCGCTGCAGACTTATTACAACAGTTCGTTCAGCTTTAGCGGCCTCATTTTGCAAAGACTTAACTTCGTCAGTAACCTGAATAGTTTTTAAACTTTTCTGCATCCAAAAATTACCGCCTGTAAAAGGCTTGCCTTTCATTCCCGAATTATTTGCCGCGATAAATTCTGTGAAATAATCGCTCCACATCCAGAAATAATCGGCCAGATACGGACTTGCTGCCGCTGCTCCTTCCCAACCATAATACATAGGATTGTCTTGTCCGCCATGCTGTATATCAATCACCGGTACACCGGCTTTGTGACAGGCTGCAGTTAATCCAAGCGTCTGCTGATCGCAAAAATAGCAGGGCATAAACACTGCTTTGGGGTTTAGCTTTTCGATAAAAGGAGTCAGTAATTTTTCCCACGCAAAAACCCGTTCAGCAAAAGCAGTTATGCTTCCCTGCGATGGGATATAACCCGCATTCAGCGCTTTGATTTTAGCAATAATTTCAGCCTCGTTTTTTTTTATGTTCGCTAGAGATGGCTTGAGTTTTAATTTACGTTTGAAGCCTTCTTTACGCATTACCTCCATCACCAGATTACCACTGTTTAAAGTATGTACAGGGTATTCAAGGTTTTCTAAAATCAAGGAGTTACTGCCGCTAACTTGTATTCTTACTGTATCAAAATCAGACGCAAGACGTTCAAAATAGGGATCAATATGCCTGAAATATCCCCGTTCATTTATAATGTCTGAAGGCTTTTGTGTTGATGAAAAGAAGAAAAGTACTTTTCCGTGATGTGCTGCGGCAAGCTCACTCAACCGTTTTTTATAATCACGATGAGTAACCAGAGGCTGAAAAGCTGATGCAGGAAGTTTTGCTGTTTTATTTTGACCTGCTGCATTTTTCACGTCCAAATCCTGATCGTGCTGTGCCCGAAAAAAATCATACATCACAAACCTTCTTACCAGCGGCCCGATGTTATTCCTGTTATATACAAAGGCAGAAACAGGCAACTGTTTTTCAAAAGCAAAAAAAGCTTCTGTAAAAGCGGTTCGTGAAATAGAAATCTGATTGGGTGCTGAATCTGCAGACATTGGGGATAAAAGTAACGATTCCGTTTTACTGTTTTGGAACAGTAAAGGGTGCTACTTTTTATTTTTATAAAGCGCCCCGTTGAGGTTGGCATAGCGCAGCGTAATTTCAAAACCGCCCTGTCCGCGGCTTATTGCGGTATATTTCGAGATATTGAAATCATACGACATACCGATAAAGAAATCGCCGAGATCATAATAAAACTGCGGGATAATCGCATCACCAAATCTGTAATGCAAGCCTGCACCTATGCCCGATTCGGAATAATAGTTGGTGAACTTAGTGCCGTCTTTGATGCGAAAGCGAAACATGGAGCCAACAATGATTTGCCGCGCAGCAGCCTGCTGCATGTAACAGGCAGAAGGGCGCAGCGACCAGCGTGTATCCGGAAAATCGTAACGCAGCTGCGCGTGAGCTACAATGCGCATGGGCAGTTTATCGCCCCCGCCCCCGTGAAAACGCATAGCTGGCTGATTGGCATGGAATACCGAAAAGCCTCCCTGAAACTCAACCACATCTTTCCCCACAAGATTTCCGGCTACACTCCGGTACTGATAAACAACTCCGGCCGAAATATCGGGGTAAAGGAAAGATGTGAGCAGATTGGCTTCGTTTGTCGGGGCTGTGGGATCGTAGGTGCCGTTGATGTACTGACTTTCCCACTGAAGGCCTGTAATAGTGGCCGAACGCTGCCCCATGCCAAACTGCACACCGGCCGAGAATTTCTGGCGTTTCGACAGCGGAACTATCGCACTGCCCGAAATACTGCCCTGAAATGTGCCAAACTTAGAATCACCGGCCTGATCGCGAAATAAAAACAAGCCCAGACCAAGATAGGCCCGGTTGGCCGCCGGACGAAAAGGCATATCGAATGCAGCCGCCATAGTACGGTACGGACTGCCCATTGAAGCCCACTGACTTTTATAGTTTGTAGTGAGCCGGAAAAGCCCGTCGAACATGCCTGTGGCTGCAGGATTGAGGTGCATGGGCAACTCAGCCATTTGCGAGAAATGAATATCCTGCGCAGCAGCATCAGGCGCAAAACACCCGGCCGAAACAACAAGCATAAAAGAAATCAGCTTCTTCATGACTGAGTCGTTAGCGCATCAAGGTAATATTACCCGACTTGAGCGATGTTGTACCGTCTGCCAAAGTTAATTTCAGCATATACGCATAAACACCAGACGGACATGCTTGTCCGTTTTGGTTACCATCCCAGCCCTTGGTCATGTCTTTTGTTTGAAAAACCTGTTGTCCCCAGCGGTTAAACACCACAAACTCGGCCTCAGTTACACCTTCCAAGCCGTGTACATAAACCATGTCATTATTACCGTCGCCGTTGGGTGAAAACGCATTTGCAATAAATGTGTTTTCAATTACCTCCACAATTTTGTAATGTGCAATAATACGGTCGGCCTGCGTAAGATCTGTCGTAATGCTATCGCTCTGCGCATTCGGAGAAGGTATGTTTACCATTTCCCAATGATCGAAAATGTAGAGTGGCGAA